>NZ_JAIQXU010000003.1 GCF_020166395.1 Deinococcus betulae
GCTGCGGGCTGCAGGGTATCGTGGGGGTGTCGGTTCCGGGTTGTCATCGCAGAAATACCCTACTGGAGCCGACTTTTCTCTTGCCTCAGGAGTTTTGACTGGTAGTCAGCACTGAGAGACCGCACAGGCCGTATGGGGCGCGGCTTCGTGACTCCACCGTTTCAGGGTGCGCTCCAGAGGTCGCCCAGACAGAGGCATGCTTGTCAGAACGTCGTTTTGGTCGCATACGACCTCGCCCCAGGGACACAAAAATACGTGGACCACCACCAAGCAGAGCGAGCCCAGAGGCCCGCCCCACCCACCTTCCGCCCTTACCTTGCCAGCCCTACCGTCAGATTCGCCGTGTACCCCGCCGCCACACTGCCGGTCACGGTGGGCAACTGGGTGGCGGAGCCGTCGCTGAACACGTTGTCGCGGCTCAGGCTCGTCTGGGCCAGGTTGCGGGTGCTGCCCACGTAGGCGGCCTGGGTATACACCTGGGCGCACATGTCCTGCGGCAGGGCCAGCTGCGAGGTCTGAATCTTGGTGCTGGCGTTCGTGGCACTGGTCAGGGTCGGGTAAACCTCAAAGTGAATGTGTGGCCAGCGCCCGGCGTAGCAGCCCGGCACGATGGTCTGGAAGGTCACGGTGCCGTCAGCGTCTGCCACCTGCACCCCCCGTAGGAAGTCCTCACCCACCGCCGAGCCGCTGTACATCGAATACTGGCCGTCGGCGGTGCAGTGCCAGGCGTAGACCGCGTAGCCTGCCAGGGGCGCGCAGCTGGCGTTCACGTTTACCAGTTTCAGGGTCAGGGTCAGCGGCACGCCCGCCGCCGTGTTGCCCGTGCCCAGGCTGGTGCGCAGGTCGCGGCGCACGATCCCGCTGCGGGTCAGCACATTCAGTGACTGACCCGAGGCCACCGAGCCGTCGGCGGGGTACGGCCCAGCAGTCTCTGAAGGAATGGCGCTGGGGCAGGCGTCCGTGCCTGGCGTGGTCGGTGTCGTTGGCGTCGTGGGGGTGGTCGGCGTGCCGGTGGTGGGGGTGGTGGCCGCCACGCCGCAGCCCACCAGCAGGCCAATACCCAGCAGGCCCAGGCCAATCACCTTTCGCCGGTCAACCACCGGACGCAGAATCATGTTGGTGTCGGCCTGCAGGCCCAGGTTGTTCAGGTCGTCATGGTGGTCGTGGTCGTCGGCGGGGTAGGGACGGATGGGGTTCATGGAGGCCTCCTGTGTGGGGGTGCTCGGCTCTTGCCACGCCCCCTTTGCTCTTGCTCCGCACAGTACGGAGGGCCGGTTAAAGGACTGAGAAAGCCGGAGAGGCCGGGCGGCGGCGGGTCTCATGGGAGGCCGGTAGCCTGCCCCGGATGCGCCGCCTTCTCATGCCCGCCCTGTTGACTGTGCTGATGACTGCCCCCGCCGCTGCCGTGTCCACCCTGACGGTGCCTGTCACCGTGTCCCTGGCCAGCGTGCAGGAGGCCGCCAACGCCCGCGTACCGCTGGAATTTGCGCGGGTGGATGAAACGCGCAGCTTTGCCGGGGGGCTCCTGAGCGTCAAGCTCGGCGGCACAGTCACGCGGGCCGGGCACGTCCGGGTGGGGCCCACGGCCGACGGGTCGGGCCTGGTGGTCCGCGTGCCCATTCGCGCGGCGCTGCGGGCCACGCCGGGCGGCGCCGGGGCCGTGCTGGCCCGCGACTTCGGTGGCGAGGCCACCGTCAGCCTGACCGTGACGCCCTATGTCACGCCCCAGTGGGAAGCGGGCGTGCGGGTCAGGGGCGACTACACCTGGACCGACCCCCTGAGCGTGGAACTGGCGCCGGGTGTGCGCGTCAGCGTGCAGGCGCTGGTGGACACGCAGGTGCGGGCGCAGCTGGACCGGGTCACGGCCCAGGTGGAAACGGCAGTCCGTGAGGGCGCCCGGCTGCGCGAGCGGGCGCAGACCCTGTGGACGCGGGCCGCCCAGCCCTGGACCCTGCCCACCCCCGAACCGGCCTACGCCCGCGCCCAGCCCCGCAGCCTCAGCGTGACGCCCATCCGGTTTACCCCGGATGCCCTGAAGCTGACGCTGGGGGCGGCGCTGGACCTGAATGCGGGGCTGGGCCGCCCCCCAGCGGCCTCCTCTGCCGGCCCCCTGCCGGCCCTGAACACGGTGCCCAGCCTCAGAGAGGGGCTGGACCTTCAGGTGCCGGTGCGCCTACCCTACGCCGACCTGTCACGGGCGGCCACGCAGGCGGCGGCGACCCGCACCCTGCCGCTGCCCGTGCCTACCAACCCGGTGCTGCGGGTGCTGGGGGTGACCCTCTCGCCGGCCGGGCCACGCCTGAATGCCGCCGTTCAGGTGCAGGTGACCGGGCCGCTGGGCCTGCGGGTGGGCGCCACGGTGGACGTGCAGGGCACCCCCGCCCTGGACCCAGCCGGCCAGACGCTAACCCTGAAAGACGTGCGCGTGGTCACCCGGCGCGAGGGCGTGACCGGCCGCGTTATCGGCTGGCTGGCCGACGCCCGCGCGCAGGCTTACGTGCAATCGGCGGCACGCTTTGATCTGCGGCCCCAGCTGGAAAGGGCGCGGGCGCAGCTCCAGGCCCGCCTTCCCCTGACCCCCGCGCCGGGGCTGGTGCTGGCCGGCACAGTCCGCACCCTGAGCGTGGCCGGCGTGCAGGTCACACCTGAGGCCCTGGTGGTGAGCGGCCAGGCCACGGGCGACCTGCGGGCCACCGTGGAGATGCCGCGCTAAAGGCTTACCCTTCCCGGTCTTGCCCGGCCTGCCAGGCCTCAAAGGAAACGCGGTCCAGCGAGAAGGTGTCGCGGGTGGTGGCGTAACCCCCGCCGCCGCCCAGCCGGCCCACCAGGTCCAGCCGGGCAGTGTCAATGTGCCAGCGCGCCGCGTCCTGGACGGCGTCACTGCGCAGGGTCAGGCCCAGCACCTCGCCCAGAATGATGCGGGTGCGCCCGATGGTCAGGGTCTGCACCTCGCGGCATTCCAGCGCGGCCGGGGCCGCCTGCACACGCGGCGTGGGCACCTGCCGCCCCGGCTCCAGGGCAATGCCCAGGGCGCCGGGTTCGGCGTGCCCATACGGAAAATCGGTGGCGGTGGCGTTCATCAGGGGCGCTAAGTCGGCGCTGACCAGATTGACGGTAAAGGCGCCGCCAGCGCCGATGTTGCGGGCCGTGTCCTTGGGGGTGCCGTCTGAGCGGTCTCCTGGCGCAAAGGCCACCACGGGCGGGTCCGACCCCATCAGGCCAAAAAAGGAGTAGGGGGCCAGGTTGACGTGACCGTCTTCCCCCAGCGTGCAGACCCAGGCAATCGGCCGGGGCACCACCGTGGCGGTCAGGAGCTTGTAGCGGGCCGCCGCTGGCAGCGCGCCGAGATCGAAATGCGTCATGGGAGAGGGAGAGAACGCCATGCGTCAGCCTAGAGCAGGGCTCCAAGGGCCATGGCCAGCACAGAGGGTCGCCACGCCACACCCTGCTCTGTGCCGCAGCGGGGCCAATTCAAGAGGTCGCGTCCCACAGTGGGCAAAGCGCCAAAAGCGCTTCAGGTCCGCCACGACCTCCTTTGTTCTCTCCTCACTTCGCTCGCTTCCGCTGGCAATGAGCGGCGAGCGCCTTAACCGCGCCCTTCTCTCCTTTCCTGTTCTGGCTCTGGCGTTAGCATGCGCCTATGACCCTGCCCGAAGCGGCCACCTACCGCGAGGCCTACGCCCGGCTGACCCGCATTGCCGCCGAACTGGAGGGCGGCGAGGCCGACCTGGACCGGGTGCTGCCCCTGCTGGAAGAGGCGCGCGCCGCCTATGCTCAGTGCCGGACGCGCATCGAAGCGGTGCGCGCCGTGCTGGCCGGTGACTGGGGCGCTGAAGAAGAGAACGACGAGCCCGAACCGGACGACGACGCCTGAGAGCGGAACCTAGAGGGGCCAAGGGGGATGACCCTCCACCACGTCTCAGGCGAACGAAGCGAGTGTCCACATGAAACAGCGGTGTGAGCTGCGTTGAGAGGCGCCTCTAATGCTGGGCCGCCGCCGTGAGGCCGTCTCAGCGAGACTTTCCTTGAGGTCAGGAGCGACCGAAATACCCCACCAACAGACCTTATTCACCGTCACTTCCCCGCAGCCTTTCTCGCCCGCGCCACTCGCCTCCTGTCTTTTCCCGGCTAGGTCAGGCCGCACCCCAGGCACGCGGCGCGTATCTTTTGGCCTATGAGTGACGCCGCCCCTATCCAGTCGGCCTCCCCCGCGCCCACCGCCGAGCCGCCCGCCCCACCGGTCAATCCGCGCGTGTACCGCTTCGTGGTGGACGTGACCTACCTGCCAGTCCTCCTGAGCGGCATGCACATAGAAGTTCATGGGCGCGAGCATGTGCCGCCGCCCGGCACCCCCCTGGTGGTGGCGGCCAACCACGTCAGCGGTATTGACCCCTTTCTGGTGGCGCGGGCGCTGCCGCCGGGGCGCTACCTACAGTTCATGGCCAAGAAAGAATTGTTTTTGCCGGTGATCGGCCACATTATCCGGGCGGGGGGGTCTTTTGCGGTAGACCGCAGCGGCAACGACCTGGGCGCCGTGCGCACCTCTCTGCGGGTGCTGAAAGCCGGCGGCACTGTGGGTATCTTCCCGCAGGGCACGCGCGGCGGCGCCGAGATGCAGGGCGGCGTGGCCCTGATTGCCGCCAAGGGCCGCGCGCCGATTCTGCCGGCGGGCATCAGCCGGGCGGGCAAGCGCTGGATTATCCGCTTTGGGCCGCCCATCTCGCCACGCGGCGGCATCAAGGCGATCACCGCCGAACTGGGCGCCGTGCTGGCCGAACTGTCTGTGCCGCCCGGCCAGCCGCTGCCGCCTGCGGGCTATACTGCGCCCTGACGGCTGCGGGGGAAAATCCGGTGCAATTCCGGTTCTGTCGCGCAACGGTAAACTCTCTCCTTTAGGGGCGGGAGACAAGACCGAACACCTCCGCCGTTGCGTGCCCCCGAAGCGGGAGCGCGTGGCCTGACCTCTCGCGGAAAGGGGGCGCGCCGTGACCCCTGCGCCCCTGCCGGGCGCGCCACGGCCTGACTTCCTGCTCCGCCCCCTAAACCGGGGCGGCGTTTTTGTTCCAGCGGGAGGCACCAAGGAGAGTGCCCCATGACCCGTGCCCTGACCCTGACCGCCGCCCTGCTGGCTGCCCTTTCGACCGCTGCCAGCGCCGTGACCTACCCCCTGACCCTGACCGACGACCTGGGCCGCAAGGTCACCATCAAGGCCGAACCCAAGCGCATTGTCAGCGCCCTGCCCAGCACTAGCGAAACCCTGTGCGCCATCGGCGCCTGCGACAAGCTGGTCGGCGTGGACGACTACACCGATTACCCGGCGCAGGCGGCCAGGTTGCCCAAAGTCGGCGGGCTCTACAACCCCAACTTTGAAGCCATGATCGCCCTGAAGCCCGACCTCGTAATTATCAGCAAGTACGGCAAGCTGGAGCCCACGCTGACCCAGGCCGGCATTCCAGTGCTGGCGATTAACCCCGAAACCTACGACGAGGTCTTCAGCAAGACCCTGACGTTGGGCAAAGTGGTGAACCGTGAGGCCCAGGCCAAGGCGCTCGTGACCACCATGAAGCGCGACATTGCCAAGGTCGAGATTCTGACCAAGAACGCGGTCCGGAAACCCACCGCCTACTACGAGATTGACCCCACGCCGTACTCGATTGGCCCCAACTCGTTTATGGGGGTGCTGCTGACCAAGGCGGGCGCGCGCAACATCATCCCGGCCAGCATGGGCGACTTTCCCAAGGTGGACCCCGAGTTTATCGTCAAGGCTAACCCGCAGCTGATTCTGGGTGTAGACGCCAAGACGGCGGGCGCGCGGCCCGGCTGGACCAGCATTGCGGCGCTGAAGACCGGCAAGACGCAGGAGATTCCTGCCGAGCTGGGCAACATCCTGTCGCGCCCTGGCCCCCGCCTGCCGCAGGCGCTGCGCGGCCTGGCCAAGATCATTCACCCCGAACTGTTCAAGTAAGCCGTGACGACGACCCCTGAAGTGGCCGCCCCGCGTGCACCCGGCCTGCCGCTGGCCCTTCAGGCGGCGGGGCTGACCTTCCTGCTGCTGCTGGCGGTGGTGCTGGGCACGGGGCTGGGCAGCGTTTATGTGCCGCCGGGCGAGGTGCTGGGCGCCCTGTGGCGCGGCCTCAGCGGACAGGACCTGGCTGGCAACGACGTGATTGTCTGGCAGATTCGCCTGCCGCGCGTGGTCATGGGCGTGCTGGTGGGCGCCAGCCTGGGCGTGTGCGGCGGCGCCTTTCAGGGTGTGTTCCGTAACCCCCTGGCTGACCCCTATCTGCTGGGCGTGGCCAGCGGCGGCGCGCTGGGCGCCACCCTCTCAATCGTGGCCGAGTGGCCGCGCCCCGTAATTCCCCTGACCGCCTTACTGGGCGCGCTGGGAGCCGTAGCGGTGACTGTGGCGCTGGCCCGTGAAGGCCGCCGCTTTCCGCCCACCCGCCTGATTCTGGCGGGGGTGGTGGTGGGCAGCACCCTGGGCGCGGCCTCCACGGCCCTGATCTTGCGCGGCGAGGACCGGGCGCGGCAGGTGCTGGCCTACACCCTGGGCGACCTGGGCTTCAGCGGCTGGCGCGACGTGGCCACCGTGCTGCCCTACGCGGCGCTGGGCTGCGGGGCGCTGCTGCTGCTGGCCCGCGCGCTGGACACCCTGCAACTGGGCGAATTGACCGCCCGCAGCCTGGGGGTGCCGGTGGAACGCCTGCGCCTCCTGGTCATTGTGGCGGCCAGCGTCGCCACGGCGGGCGCGGTAGCGTACGTGGGCATCATTGGCTTTGTGGGCCTGATTGTGCCGCATGTGGTCCGGCTGGCCTTTGGCCAGGGCCACCGCACGCTGCTGGTGCTTTCGGCGCTGCTGGGCGGCACGCTGCTGGTGCTGGCCGACCTGCTGGCGCGCACCACGCCGCTGTCGCAGGTGGGCATTGTGACCACCCTGCTGGGCGGGCCCTTTTTCCTGTGGCTGCTGAGGCAATCCCGTGAGTAGCGCGGGCGCGCCCAGACCCGCTGCTGCAGGCCTCTCGGCCACAGACCTGCACGTGCAGGCGGGGACCTTTCCGGCGGTGCGCGGCGTCAGTGCTGCTTTCGCGGCGGGCCAGCTCTCGGCGGTGATTGGTCCCAACGGCGCGGGCAAAAGCACCCTGCTACGCGCGTTGCTGGGGCTGTCGCGCCCAGAGCGGGGCGAGGTGCAGCTGCTGGGCCGACCTCTGGGCGCCTGGAGCCGCGCCGAACGCTCGCGGCAGCTGGCCTACCTGGCCCAGGGCGAGGCGCTGCCCGGCGACATGACGGTGCGTCACGTCGTGGCCCTGGGCCGGGGCGCCGGACAGTGGCGCTTTGGCCTGCTGCCCCGCGACCCCTGGAACGAGGCGGACGAGGCGGCGGTGCAGGGCGCCCTGGACCGCACCGACACCGCGCGCTTTGCCGGGCGCCGCCTGGTGGAACTCTCGGGCGGCGAGGCGCAGCGGGTGGCCCTGGCCCGCGCGCTGGCCGCTCAGCCGCGCTTTTTGCTGCTGGACGAGCCCACCAACCACCTGGACCTGGCTTACGCCCTGGAGGTCATGCGGTACCTGCGCTGCGAGGTGGCGGGCGGCCTGGGCGTGGTGGCCGTGCTGCACGACCTGAATCTGGCCGCGCGCGCCGACCATCTGGTGCTGCTGGCAGGCGGGCGGGTGCTAGTGAGCGGCCCACCAGAGACCGTGCTGACCCCGGAGCACCTGCATACGGCCTACGGCGTCCGCACAAGGGTGGTGCGCGACGCAGACCGCCTGCTCGTGATCCCCGAGGATGGGCTGTGATGACCCGCCAGCTGTGTCGCCCCCACCCCTCTGCCCGGCCCAGTTGGGCCGCCTCTGGGCAAGCCCGCCTCTTGCTCTCTCGTCTGGAAGCCTGCTGATGGCACCCAAGTTCTTTGCCACCCGCGCCCACCTGCTGGTGTGCCAGGGCCAGAGCTGCCAGGGCCGAGGGTCGGTGCTGCTGTACAAGGCCCTGTGGAACCACCTGGAACGGCAGTCACTGGCCTATTACAAGAAGGGCGGCAGCCTGCGCCTGACCGAAAGCGGGTGCCTGGGCGCGTGTTCCTACGGCCCCACCCTGTGCGTCTACCGCCCGAAGCCAGCAGGCAGCGGCCTTGAAGAAGCATGGTACGCCGCTGTGGACTTTCCCCTGGCTGCCCGCATTGCTGGGGCCGCACACGAAGAGGAGCCGCTGCCAGAAGAACACCGCTACGGACCAGAGTGAAGCACAGCAGAGCAGCGGCGCTGGGAAAGTTCCTCCCAGCGCCGCCTCTAGTTCCCGGTTCCGTATCACGGTGCCGATGCAGCACTGTGGCTTCCAGATTCAGGGCCGCGCCATGACGGCCCCTCACCTGTCCAGCGCGTCAGCCCCTGACCACTTCCAGAATCTTCTCGCCGTACTTGCGTAACCGCTCTGGCCCCATGCCGCGCACCGCCCGGAGGTCGGCCTCGGTGTAGGGGACGCGGCGGGCAATTTCGGCCAGGGTGGCGTTACTGGCAATGATAAAGCGGCTGATCTCCTGGCGCTTGGCCTCGGCGTTGCGCCACTCGCGCAGGCGGGCGTAGACAGCGGCCTGCTCATCCGTGAGGTTGGCGGCCGGGTCTTCCTTGCCGCCGGGCAGGTCAGGGGGCAGGATGACCGGGGCCGGTTCCGGGGCGGGCGTGGGCTCGGCCACTTCCGGCTCGGCGGCGGCTTCAGGGGCCTCGGCGTCGGCGGCCAGCTGATCCTCCTCAGCGCTGCTGTCCACTGCGGTGGGCGGCGCTTCGGCATCCAGGCTGGCCTCTGCCCCCAGATGGGTCACATCGGGCAGGCCCGCCGGCTGCTCTGGGGCGTCGGGACCCGCACTGACCGGCGTGGGCAGCGGCGCGGGGGCGTGGGCCGGCGAGTCGCTGAACACGATTTCAGGCTCCCAGACTTCCTCGGCGGGCGCGGCGGGCGGGGTCCAGGGCTCCAGCGTCAGGTTGGGGGTCGGCGGCTGCTCCTCGGCCGCGCCAGGGGCTTCAAAGGTAAAGCGCTGGGGAGCGCTGCGGTCACCCTCGTCCTCGCGGCGCTGGGGAGGCTCGGGGCGCTCAGGGCGGCTGGGCCGCTCGCCGCGCCGGCCATCACGCGGCCGGTCAAAGCGCTCGCGGCGCCCCCCCCGGAACTCGCGCCGGTCGGGCCGGTCCTGCGGGTCGCGCTCAGGGGCGGGGCGTTCGGCTGGGGCCGGCGCCACGCTGCGCTCGGGTTCGCGGCTGGCAACTTCACGGGTCTGGTCGCGGCCAGTGTCGCGCCCCAGCAGGGCCAGCGCCGTGCCCAGGTCTTCCAGGCCAGGCGTCAGCAGCACGCCGCCCGTCACGCTGCGCGCGGCTGCGCGCACGCCGCCCAGCGGGGCGCTGGTGTCAGAGACCGCGTCGGGCGCCAGCAGCAGGGCCGTGGGCCCGGCCGGCTGCGCGGCGCCCCCCAGGCGCTCGCCCAGGGCCGCTGCCGTGCGCGCCGCTCGGGCCAGGCGCAGCGGCAAAGTCGCCACGTCACGCAGCACGTAGGCCACGCTCAGGTCACTGGGGGCGGCGCCGGCCGCTTCGGGGGCCCGCCCGGCCCCGAACAGCGCGGCCAGCGGCGCGTCGGCGTGGCCACTCAGGGTGGCGCTGTCGCTGTAGGTCACGGCGGCGGCCCCGCGCGCCAGCCAGTCGCTGCCGGGGGCCAGGGTGGCGTCCACAATCACCGGCACCCCTGCCCGGCGGGCGCGCTCCAGCTCATCGCGGCCCGGTTCAAGCAGCCACACGGCCTGCGCGCCGCGCCAGTCGGCGTCCAGAGGCGCGGCGGCCAGGCCAGCCCCCGCCAGGGCGTCGCGGTTAACACGAAGGCGGGGGTCCACGCGCAGGGTGCCGCGCCCCAGCAGCGCGGTCAGTTGAAGGGCGAGGGCGCGCGGGCCCTCCAGCAAGAGCCCCCACTCGGCGCCTTCCAGATCAGCCAGGGCGCCGGCCAGGCGGGCATGGGGGTCGCCCCGTTCGGCGTGCAGGCGCACAAGTCGGGCGTCGGGACGCTCGGAGGACAGGCGGTCTTGGGTCATGGCGCCTATTGTGCCGCACCGCTGGGCCAGGGTGCCGCCTGGACACCCCTTTGGATGCAACCTTCCCTGGCCAGAGCTGCCGCTTCGTGGGCGCCTGTTAAGCCTGATGTCATCTGGGGCACGAACCTGATGACGCCACCAGCATGCTCCCCTGCCTACCGCAGCCCTTGCCTACCTCGCCCCGTTTCTGAGGACGGCCCCTCTCGTCTTTAGGTCCAGGGGCCCAGCTGAGAACTTTCTCTTTGGGGCTTTCGCCACAGTCTGGACACAATGCCCGGCGTTGGCCTCCCGCTGACCTCCGGGCCTTTCCTGGGCCTGGCCCGCAGCCTGCCGCTGCGGAAAGGAGAGCATCATGCGTCACGTCTTCCTGAGCGCCACCAGCATCGTCCTCGTTGCGTCTGTCTCGCCCGTCTCCGCCGCCACCCTGACCTGGCAGAACCTGCGCCAGGGCGACAGCGGGCGCGACGTCACCACCCTGCAATACCTGCTGCGCGAGGCTGGGCAAACCGTGGATATAGACGGCCTCTTTAGGGCGGGCACAAATACCGCCGTGCGGAACTTTCAGGGCGCCAGTGGCCTGACCGTGGACGGCATCGTGGGCGGCAACACCTGGGAAGCCCTGATTAAAACCGTCCGTCAGGGGGACAACAACAACGCCGTGCGGGCCCTGCAAGACCAGCTCCGCAGCGGCTACGGCTACAGCAGCGTGACAGTGGACGGGGCCTTTGGCCCAGGGACCAACACCGCTGTGCGCGATTTTCAGAGCAAGCGCGGCCTGACCGTAGACGGCATCGTGGGCCTGAACACCTGGCAGGAACTGGTGACCGGCGCCAGCACGGCGCCCAGCACCACCACCTCAGGCCTGGCCAGCCAGATTCTGGGCAGCAGCCGCATCACGCTGGGCACCTCCAGCAGCACCACAAACGGGAACCCCCGGCAAAATATGACCGACGCCGCAGCGGGCCGACTGGTCACTCGTGGGTGCAACAGCAACGTGAACTGCGGCCTGACGGTGGCGCTCAAACGCTCCATGCTCGAAGGTGTGCTGAGCATTGCAGGTGCGGGCAACACCTTTTTCATCACGTCGGTGGCGGGGGGCAAGCACTCGACGAATTCGGACCACTACGCGGGGCTGGCCATGGACATCGGCATCTGGAACGGCACCAGCCTGGGCACCCCCAACAGCGCCCATACGGCGGCGCGCAACGCCTGTATCGCAGCCGGCAGTGACCCCAGTCAGACCTTCAACGCCTACAACGATTCCAGCGGCGGCCATAACAACCACGTTCACTGCGCCTGGAATTAACGCCTGACCGCTCTGTGCGCCCTCTCCCGCCGTGGAGGGGGCTTTTCAGTGCTGAGCAGGGCCCCTGCACCGAGTTTCAGCAGGTCTGGCCCTCCAGGTACGACCGGCTCTCTCGCAGCCCGCCAGCCCCAAACGCCCAGCCTCTTACAAACGCGCCCGCCCAGAGGCGCCATGCTGAAAGGCGAACGGAGGCATCTATGGCGCGCATCACCCGGTACAGCAAGTTCGAGGGCGAACTCGACCAGCTCGACAGCAGCGAGCTGATGCAAATGATTCAAGAGGCGCTGCTGGGCCAGGGCATGAACGATCCCTATGACCCCGACCCCAACGCGCGCCCCAGCATGGACGACCTGTTTGACGCCATCCTGGAGGCACTGGCCGAGCGGAACATGGTGCCGGAAGAGCAGCTGCTGGAAGCCATGCAGGCCGACGACATCCGCGAAACCACTTTAGGCCAGCAGATTCAGCGGCTGATGGACCGCCTGCAGCAAGACGGCTTCATTCGCAAGGAATTTGACGAGGACGCCCAGGGCGGCGCAGGCGACCCCGGCGACGCCAAGTTTCAGCTGACCGACAAGAGCATCGATTTCCTGGGCTATAAGAGCCTGCGGGACCTTATGGGCGGCCTGGGCCGCTCCAGCGCGGGCGCCCACGACACCCGCGAGTATGCCAGCGGCGTGGAAATGACCGGCGAGCTGAAAAGCTACGAGTTCGGCGACACCATGAATCTGGACACCACCGCCACGCTGGGCAACGTGATTTCCAAGGGCTTTGACAACCTGGAGGAATCCGACCTGGTCATCCGGCAGGCCGAATACAACAGCAGCGCGGCCACGATTGTGCTGCTGGACTGCTCTCACTCCATGATCCTGTACGGCGAGGACCGTTTTACCCCCGCCAAGCAGGTAGCCCTGGCGCTGGCCCACCTGATCCGCACCCAGTACCCCGGCGACACCGTGAAGTTCGTGCTGTTTCACGACAGCGCCGAGGAAGTGCCGGTGGCCAAGCTGGCCCAGGCGCAGATTGGCCCGTATCACACGAACACAGCGGGTGGCCTGCGGCTGGCCCAGCAACTCCTCAAGCGCGAGAACAAGGACATGAAGCAGATCGTGATGATTACCGACGGCAAGCCCTCGGCCCTCACGCTGCCCGATGGCCGGATTTACAAGAACGCCTATGGCCTGGACCCCTACGTGCTGGGCGCCACCCTGCGCGAGGTCGCCAACTGCCGCCGCAGCGGCATTCAGGTGAACACCTTCATGCTGGCCCGCGACCCCGAACTGGTGGGGTTCGTGCGCCGGGTGTCGGAAATGACGCGCGGCAAGGCGTATTTCACGACGCCGCAGAACATCGGCCAGTACGTCCTGATGGACTTCGTGACCAACAAGACGAAACTGGTGAATTAAGACAGGAGGCGAAGAGCAGATGGCTCAAGGCGAAAATCCTTGAGCCATCGGTCTATCAGTTGGGCCGTTCAGGTCCTTACACTCGGCGGCATGGATTTCCAGTTGGAAGAGGCGCTGAGGATGTTGGCGCGCACGCCGGAGGTGCTGGGAGCGCTCCTGCGGGACCTGCCAGCAGCCTGGACCGAACAGACCGAAGGTGAGGGCACTTGGAGCCCAGCGCAGGTTGTGGCGCACCTGCTGCACGCCGACCAGACAAACTGGCTGCCGCGCGCCCGGGTGCTGCTGGCACAGGGCGAGGTCCAGGTGTTCCCGCTGTTTGACCGGTGTGCCCACCTGCACACCGGCCAGGCCCAGCCACTGGAACTGCTACTGGACGATTTCGCGGCCACCCGCGCCGAAAGTGTGCAGGCACTGGTCAACCTGAATCTGACCCCTGCCGCCCTGACGCGCACCGGCCAGCACCCCGAGTTTGGGCGCGTGACCCTGGCGCAGTTGCTGGCGACCTGGGTGGTGCACGATTTAGACCATCTCGCGCAAATCACCCGCACGCTGGCGGGCGGCTACCGGGACGCGGTAGGGCCCTGGCAGGCGTATCTGCGGGTGCTGCGCGCCTAGCCCTTAACAGTTAGAGACGCGCACAGAGTTGTCATGCAGCAGCCGGAGCAGATCGGCACGACGGGACTGAGCAGCTTTGGGCGGCGTAGGCATACCCCACAGCAGAACAGGCCGGAGAGACCTCAACAGCACAAGCAGCAGCGCGGCGTCCGCGCCCTTAGCCCATCCGCACGAACATCGGCGGCTTGACGCCCACCATGCGCGCCATGACCCAGACCTGGCCCTTGTGATGGGCTTCGTGGGCAATAATGGCGTCCAGCAGGGCAGCAACGGGCATTTCACGGCCACCAAAGGCTGGAATGCGGCGCGACAGGTCCTCATCAGTCATGGCGGTCATGGCCTGACTGGCGGCCTCCATGCTATGCCCCAGGCGCTCGCGGGCTTCGATCAGGGTCTGGCTGGGCTCGGGCAGGTTGCCGGGGGCCTGGCCCTGAATCATGTTCAGGAAGCGCGCGGCGCTGCCTGAGAGGTGGTCGGCCTGCCCAATGAAGCTGAGGCCGCCGTCCCAGGCCGCAAAGTTCCCCTGGTCTTCGGGCAGCTGGCCATACAGGTCCAGCAGGGCGGCGCGGTGGCTTTCAAAGTTGCGGGCGTAGACAGCGCTGCGGTTCATGGGGCGCAGCATAGAGCGGCGCGGGCCCTGGCGCTCTTGGAGGCCGCGCCGCAGAGGCATCTTATAGCGGGCGGTTCTTCAGGGCATCCCGAATTTCGGCCAGCAGCTTTTCCTCATTGCTGGGTTCGGCCAAGGCGGGCTTGTCCTGCCGCTTGAAGCGCTCGGCCAGGCGGTTCAGCGGCGTCACCACCAGAAAGTAGAGCACCGCCGCCACGATCAGCAGGTTCAGCAGCGCCGTGATGAAGGCGCCGTAGTCGAACACGGCCTCGTTGAGCTCGAAGGTCCCCCCGACCCGGGGCCCACCGCCCGTAATCGCCTTGATCAGCGGGTTAATAAAGCTGCCCGAAAAGGCAGTGACCACGCCCGTGAAGGCGGCGCCAATCACCACACCCACAGCCAGGTCCACCACATTGCCCCGAAGGATGAACTTCTGAAAGCCACTCAGCATGGCCGCAGTGTGCCATGCGCTGGGCGCAAGAGAGCGGGGCGCTGAGAGGACTCGCCGCCTCAGCGCCCCGCACACCCCTTCTTGCTTAAGCCTGTGCGGTGTCCTTGACGGCGTGGGCACTCATGCCCCACTGGTGGCCGCTGCTCTGGGCACCCTGCAGAATGACGCGGGCAAGTTCGCCCAGAGTGGCGCCGCCTGCCTTGACGTCCATCTTCAGCTCGGCGCGCAGCTCACCCAGGCTCACATCATCCAGCATCAGTTCGGTGCCGTAGCGCAGGGTGGTGGGCGGGACAATCAGCAGGTCGGCCTCGCCTGGCTTAACCGCGTGGCGAAAGCAGCGCCCCGTCAGCAGGCCCGCCACGGTGGTCACCTTGCCGAAGGTCTTGTTTTCCACGGCGCGCACTTCGATGCTCAGGCCCTCAATGGCGCGCAGCGGCTCCACGGCGCTGTCCAGCGACTCGGCGAACAGGGTGCCGGTGCCCAGAATGACCCGGACCGGCTGGGGCAGCGCGGCGGGCAGATCCGGCAGGCCCTCGGTGAGAAAGTCCCGAATCATGCCCACGCCGTTTTCCAGCATGGGGAATCCCTCGTACTCTTCCTCGGTGGGCAGGGCTTCGCCGGCCAGCAGATACAGCTCGTCACTGGGAAAGACGAAGCGGGTGCCGCGTTCGGCCAGAAACTGCTTGCGCCAGATGTTCAGGCGCCGCAGGGTGTCCTGGGCTTCCTCGCGGGTAAAGGTCCGCACGTCCGGCAGGTTGGTGCGGTGGCTGGTCAGGCCAATCGGCACCACCGCCGCGCTGATGACGTTGGGGCGGCTGGACAGGTACTCCACCGTTTCGTCCAGATGCTCGCGGTCGTTGCGCTCGGGCATCAACACGATCTGGGTATACAGGTCAATCTGTTCCAGGCGCTCGATCATGGAGCGGATCTGCACGGCCTGGGGGTCTTTTACCTTCAGGCGCCACCACTTCATCATGTCCTGGCGCAGGTCCTGGTTGGCGGTGTGCACCGAGACGTACAGCGGCGAGAGGTTCTCGTTCTCGATGCGCTGAATGTCGTGTTCGGACAGGTTGGTCAGCGTGACAAACGAGCCGTACAGAAACGACAGGCGGTAATCGTCGTCCATGATGTACAGGCTCTTGCGAAAGCCGCGCGGCATCTGGTGCACGTAGCAGAAGTCGCACTTGTTGGCGCACTTCTTGATGCCGTCAAACAGCACCTCTTCAAAGTCCAGGCCGGGGTCTTCCCATTCCACCGTGAAGGTAAAGGTGTCGTCCAGGCTGGGCGGGGCGGGCAGCATCAGGCGGTGGTGGTCCTGGGCGGTGCCGGGCACGCCCGTCATGACACGCGGGGCCTCTTTGGGGCGGGCAATTTCCAGAGTCGCGGCGCCCTGCGACAGCAGATGGCGGTACGCCAGCACGTCGGTGACCGCCTGGCCGTTCACCCGCAGCAGCACGTCTCCGGGCTGAACCCCGGCCCGCTCGGCGGCGCTGCCCGCCTCCACACTTTTAATCGGTGCAGGAAAAAGCTGCTCCTGCATCTGCTGTGCTGCCGTCAAAACACATCACCCCACCTTCGCCTGTTGTGGCAAGTTCGCGGTGCGACTGTCCTTCGCGGTCCCGCACCAAGCACAGCAGCTTAACAGGGGCTGAGCAGGGCCGATGTGAGTCAGAACGGGATTGCGGGACAGAGGGAGCGTGAAGAAGAGTTGTCCACGGCGTGAGCCCACCGGAGGACCACTGATCTGCCAACTCCACACCCCTTAGTGCACTTGTCTCCTGTTGGGGCTGCTGCGATTGAATCGCGCTCATCAGATACCTCACCGGAGACTGTAAGGGCAGCACTTCAGCAGAGGCGCAAAGCTCAGCAAACAGGGAGTCTCTGGTGTAGCCAGCTCTTGCAGGGCAGTTCAGCCACATAGCTATGAGCGAAGAGGCCGGGAACGCCCCAACAGGCTGTCCCGACCTCCAGACGCTGACGTGCAGACGTCATCTATTTCGTTGACCACTCGGCACAGCACCGAGTTGCACCCTCCACGCCCGTCAGCCCGCTGCCGACTCGACTCGCTCTGCTGAGAAGCTCTGCGAGGCTGCTTAGCTTTGCAAGTCTGCTCGGACTACCCTATCTGGCGCAGCAGATTGACGGTTTCAATCATGGCCAGCACGGCCTCGGCACCCTTATTCCCGGCCTTGATCCCGGCGCGGTTCAGAGCCTGCTCAACGGTATCGGTGGTCAGCACACCGAAGGCCACCGGCACGCCTGTGTCCAGGCTGGTGTTGAGGATGCCGCTGGCCGCGCCGCCCGCCACGAAGTCGTAGTGGTCGGTGTCGCCTTTAATAACCGCGCCCAAGCACACCACCGCGTCGTATTTGCCAGATTGAGCCAGCTTGCGGGTAATCAGTGGCACTTCATAACTTCCCGGCGCGAGGTAATGGTCCAGGTGCTCGGTCTGGCCGCCGTGCTGCACGAAGGCCAGTTCGGCGCCTTCGACCAGGCGGTCCACGATCAGGTGGTTCCAGCGGGTGCTGACGACGGCAAACTTCAGGTCAGTGGCCAGCAGGGTGGCTTCAATTCGGTTCATGGGAGGCTCCTTTGGAGCGGGAGTGGAGAGGAGGTTGTGGGAAGTGGGTCAGGCATAGACAGGGCAGAAGCTCTGTGTCACCGGCTGTCAGCTGTCCGCCATCGGCCATTCGCTCTCGGTGGCCAGGTGGCCCAGCTTGGCCCGCTTGGTGCCCAGGTACGCCGCGTTGTGGACGCTCTGGCCCACATGTAGGGGCACCCGTTCCACCACCTCCAGGCCAAAGCCGCCCAGGGCGTGCAGCTTGCGGGGGTTGTTGGTCAGCACGCGCAGGCGGCGGGCGCCCAGCAGATGCAGCATCTGGGCCCCGATGCCAAAGTCGCGGGCGTCGGCGGGAAAGCCCAGGCGCAGGTTGGCCTCGACCGTATCGGCGCCGCCGTCTTGCAGCGCGTAGGCCCGAATCTTGTTCAGCAGGCCAATGCCCCGGCCTTCCTGACGCAGATACACCAGCACGCCCCGGCCTTCGGCGGCAATGGCGCGCAGCGCGGCGTCGCGCTGGGGGCCACAGTCACAGCGCAGGGAATGAAAGCTGTCACCCGTCAGGCACTCGCTGTGGACCCGCACCAGCAGCGGGGCCTCGGTCACTTCACCCACCACCAGCGCCACATGCTCGGCGCCGCTCAGGCTGTCTTCAAAGCCCACCAGCCGGAACTCGCCGTGCTCGGTGGGCAGCCGCGCCTCGGCCACCAGCCGCATGGAGGGATCGTGGGCCAGGCGGTAGGCGATCAGGGCCTCGATGCTGCCCACCTTCAGGCCGTGCTTCTCGCCGTATGCCAGCAGGTCGGGCAGACGGCTCATCTCGCCGTCGTCGCCCATGATTTCGCAGATGACGCCCAGCGGAGCAAAACCGGCCAGCCGCGCCAGGTCACACGCCGCCTCGGTGTGCCCGGCGCGGCGCAGCACCCCACCAGGGCGGGCAACCAGGGGAAAGATATGGCCGGGGCGCCGGAAATCGGCCGGCTGGGCCGCCCCGTCCAGCAGGGCGGCAATCGTGGCCGCACGGTCGTAGGCACTGATGCCGGTGGAATTGCTGACATGGTCCACGCTGACCGTAAAAGCCGTGCCGTTGGGATCAGAGCTCTGCCCTGCCCCCACCATCGGGGTCAGGTCCAGCGCCTGCGCGCGCTCCGGGGGCAGGGTCACGCAGATCAGGCCCCGGCCCTCGCGCGCCATAAAGTTGATCCAGTGCGGGGTGGCGGTGGCGGCGGGCATCAGTAGGTCGCCCTCGTTCTCACGGCCCTCGTCGTCCACCAGAATCACGGGGCGCCCGGCGCGCAGGTCGGCCAGCAGATCGGGAACGGAGGCAAGGGTCATGCCGTGGCCCCCGGCGCCCAGCCGCGCATCAGCAGTAGCCGCTCCACATACTTGGCCAACTGGTCGGCTTCCAGATTGACCAGCGTGCCGGGCGCCCAGGTGTGCAGGGTTGTCACCGCCAGCGTGTGCGGCACCAGCCAGAGGGTGAATTCATCGGGCGCCAGGTCCGCGCGGCTGCCGGCCGGACCACCCACATCCACCACCGTCAGGCTTGCGCCGTCGGCGGTCACACTGCCCTTGGGGACCAGATAGCGGGCCAGCTCCGCCGGAGCGCGCAGGGTCATGGTATAGGCGCCGGGCTGGGCGTCCACGCGCAACACCTCGGCCACGCCGTCCACATGCCCACTGACGATGTGGCCGCCGAAACGGGCCTGCGCGGTCATGGCGCGCTCCAGATTGACGGCTGCGCCGCTGTGCCAGTGCGGTGCCGTCTTGGCCAGCGTCTCGTGGCTGAGGTCCACGCTAAATCCTGCTGCGTCCCAGCCCGTCACGGTCAGGCAAGTGCCGCTGACCGCGATGCTCTCGCCCATCTGCAGGTCTGGCCACAACTGGGCAGGCTGAATGCTCACGGTGAGGTGGCCATTCTTCTCTTCGGTGTGGGCCACGCGACCCACCTGTTCAATGATGCCGGTAAACATGGTTGACCTCCGGTGCCGGCCAGAGCGACCTTTCCCGCCCTGACCGGCGAAGAATCAGAGACGGGGAATGTCGTTCAGGAAGCCAGTGACCAGCACATCCGGGCCGAGTTGTTCGGTGGTCACGTCGCGCAGGGACTGAGCCAAGTGCATAGGCCGGGCCGGGTCACGCAGAGGGGACAGGCCCGCGCCCAGCAGCTTCGGCGCGATGAAAACCCGGACCTCATCCACTAGCCCAGCCGAGAGGAAAGCGGTCAGGAGGGTAGGTCCGCCCTCGAGCAGCAGGCTGGAGAGGCCGAGAGTTCCCAGAGCGGTTAGGGCTTCTACCAGATGCTCGGCCCGCACAACCGTGACGCCCGCCGCCTCATGGGCGGTTGAATCAGCCCCTGGGCCAGTCACCAGCACCGCGCCTGCTCGCCAGAGTCGCGCGTCCAGAGATGACCTGGCGCGGCGGTCAAACACGACGGGGCGGGGGTCACGGCCTCCAGGCACGCCGCGCGTGGTTAGGGCTGGATCGTCGGCCCCGACCGTGCCGCGGCCCACCGCAATCGCGTCCAGCTCGTTGCGCCAGGTCATCGTGCGCTCACGGGCCGCCGTGCTGCTGACCGGGCCGCCGCCTTCGTTCAGCGCGGCGACTTTGCCGTCCAGGGTCATGGCGTACTTGGCGACCACCCAGGGCCGGCCGCGCGTCACCAACGACCGAAAACCCGCTTGCTGCCGCAGGGCTTCAGCGGCCAGAATCCCAACCGTCACGTCTAGACCAGCACCCCGGAGTCTGTGGACCCCCTGCCCAGCCACCTGCGGGTTGGGGTCCAGGGCCGCCACCACCACGCGCCCCACGCCCGCTGCAATCAGGGCGTCCGCACAGGGTGGGGTGCGGCCAAAATGGGCACACGGTTCCAGAGTGACGTAGGCGGTGGCCCCGCGTGCCCGAGTGCCGGCCTCCCGCAGGGCAAAGACCTCGGCGTGAGGCTCACCGGCCGCCGGATGGAAGCCGGCGCTGACCACCACGCCGCCCTGTACCAAGACGCAGCCCACCGGCGGATTGGGGGCAGTGCGGCCTAAGCCTCTGGCCGCCTGGGCGAGTGCCAGGGCCATTAACCGCTCGTCAGGCGGCAACGACGTCTCCGGCCCAGGGGGCGGAGCAGTTCTCTCAACCATACGGTGTCGCTGCCCGCCGGGGTCGGCGTGATCAGCGGTCCTCCTTCTCTCATCCGGACTGGACGGCGGGAGAGACAACGTTCAGTGGCTTCAGGCTTGAGGGCGGCCCCTCACCTGTCTTGCCGCGTTCAGCGCGTCTCTGCTTGCCATGACACCGTCGGCCCCAGACTCTCACCGGGTCGGGCCTGGGCGTGGTGCAGTTTGCCCAGGCTTCGCGGGCTGAGGCGCACATGCGCGCGCCATCACCGCCGGTAGGGATTCACACCCTGCCCCGAAGGAAGCAGCCCACCCGTAGCGAGTGGGCCACGAGGAGGCTAGCACCGGCCGGGCAGGCGCCGTCTGTGGGGGCCAGACAGGACGAAGAAAGCTAGGGACTTCTTTCCCTGCGCCGGGGCTGATCAGGATTCAGGTCGATAAGTTCTCGGACCTCACCCTGACGGACCCGGAATAGCCGCCCCGCTCCCGCCAAGAGCAGCTCGCCACGCCGGTCAAAGTCTGCCCAGGTGGCGTCCTGCACTTCCGGGATGTCGGGCTCGCCCAGCCAGCGGTAAGCCGCAGAATACGGGTACAGAGGCGAGCTGAAGCGCAGTTCCAGTTGACGCTTTTGGGCTTCACCGCTTCTTCCCCAGCCCTCCGGTTCGCGCGTCAGGCGCCAGCCTGTTCGTTTCAGGGACGTCAGTAAGGTCTTCGCCGGCTGTGGCGGAGCCAGCAGCACCTCAAACCCTGGAGGACGCAGGCGTTGCTGCTCTGGCCGGGCGTGATTGACTGTCACCTTTCGGTTGCCGTCAAAGACGCCGCCTCCACTCCAGCCATCTGAGGCATTCCACAACCCCAGCGCCCGGACGGACGGCGGCTGACTCAGGGCCGTCCACGACCGCACCTCAGTGCCGAAAGTGCGGTAGGCGGCACTCATCTGCTCGGGCGACTCGTTCCGCGCCATGTAGAGCAGGTGTTCCCCGTCGGGCGACAGGTCACTCATCCAGGGATACAGCTGCCCCCTGAACCACGACCCCGGCGTAAAGTGATCGGTCTGGGTGTTCCACAGATACAGGCGTGTCCAGCGGCTGGGGCCACGCCGGAAGACCACCGCCCGGTCCGCTTCGCTGGCCAGCAGCACCCAGAGGCGCGCGGGCGAAAGCTGGACCATTCCCTTGACCCGCCCCGAGGGTCCGGCCACTGTCACAGCAGCGCCGCCAGCCCCCTGGACGCCACATCCCGCAGACTGAAGCTCATATGAGGGGTCAGTTCGGTGGCGTCGGGGTTGATTTCAATGACGGTGCCGCCGCCTTCCAGCGTCTCGAACGCCAGCCCGGCGGCCGGATACACCACGCCGCTGGTCCCGATGATCAGGGCCACCTCGGCAGCGGCAAAGGCGGCCTGGGCCGCGTTCAGGGCTTCCTCGGGCAAGTACTCGCCAAACCAGACCACGTTGGGGCGCATGCGGTGGCCGCGCGGCGAGGTGGGCGGCGTGACCAGGGTGTCCGGGTCAGGCAAGGGAACAACCTCTCCGGTGTGCTCATCCCGCGCGCTGACCAGATTGCCGTGCAGTTCGACCAGCTGCCCGCCCCCCTGACCGCTGCCCGCACGCCCATGCAGGCCATCCACGTTCTGGGTGGCCAGGAAGAACCCAGCCCCTTTCTGGCGTTCCAGCTCGGCCAGCAGCCGGTGTGCGCCGTTGGGTTGGGCCGCCAGCACGTCGCGGTAGCGTCCGGCGTACCAGTCCCAGACCAACTCGGGGTCGCGCTCGTAAGCCGCTGGGCTGGCCAGATCTTCGGGCCGGAAGCGCGCCCAGTGGCCACTCTGGGCGTCGCGGAAGGTGGGAATGCCGCTCTCGGCGCTGACTCCGGCGCCGGTCAGCACCGCCACGCGGGAAGCGGCCGCCAGCGCGGCGCGGGCAGAGGCAAGGTCCATAGTCACAGGCTAGCGCTCCGGCCAGACCAGAAATTCCGGCGGCGCCGCGTCGGTCAACCACACGCCGTTCTCGCTGCGGTAGAACACATGCCCGGCTTCGTGCATGGCCCCGGCACGGACGGTCAGGACGGTGGGCCGGCCCCGCCGCGCCCCAACCTGAACGGCGGTCTCGCGGTCCACCGACAGGTGAACGTGGTGACGATTCATGGGCCGCAGGCCGTTCTGGCGAATAGCGGCCAGCGCGCCAGGGTGCGTGCCGTGGTACAGGAAGGGCGGCGGCACCACAGGGTCCAGGTTCAGGTCCACGGGCACGCTGTGGCCCTGGTTGGCGCGAATCTGGTCGCCGCGCAGACTGAAGCGCGCCTTGTCGTTGTCGGCCACCACCCCCTCCACCGCCGCGCGGGTCACCCCCAGATGGGTCAGCAGCGGCGCCAGAGGCACCCAGCCGCCGGGGGCCAGGGTCAGTCCGGCTTCGTGCGGCGCGTGGCGCAGCAGGTAAGCCAGGCGTTTGGACAGTTGCCGGTCGTTCATAGGAGCAGTGTGGCTCCAGCTGGGACTCGGGCACATCGGCCAGATGGACGTGGCCGCTGAGCATTCTGGTCGTGGCGGGTAGAGAGGCGTCTGCCGGCGACTGATCCGGAAGGCCAAGCCTAGCGCGGAACCTGCCCCGCGCCTGCTCGCGCCGCTCGGATCAAATCGTTTGTGTACCCAGGTGAACCGGAGTGCGTCTCACCCGCTAGGCGGCCTCAAGACACAGGCGAGCTAACGGGGAGGCTGGGCAGCCCTTCGCCGCAGCGGCGGCAGTAGCGCGCGTCCGGTTCGTGGGGCGACAGGCCGCAGCGGGCGCAGGTCACGGCGGGGGCAGTGTCCAGCCAGGCGCCGCGCTGCGCCTGCGTCAGCCCCACAGTCACAATGCCCGTGGGCACCGCGATGATGCCGTAGCCCAGAATCATGACCAGCGAGGCCAGCCCTTTACCCAGGGGCGTTTCCGGCGCAATGTCACCGTAGCCTACCGTCGTCATGGTCACGATGGCCCAGTAAATGCTGGTGGGAATGCTGGTAAAGCCGTGCTGGGGGCCTTCAACGACATACATCAGCGTGCCGACAATCACCACTAGGGTCAGCACCACCGCCAGAAAGACCGTGATTTTGGCCAGGCTGGCCTGCAGGGCCCGCGTCAGCACGCTGGCTTCGCTGAGGTACCGCACCAGCTTGAGGACTCTAAAGATGCGCAGCAGGCGCAGCACCCGCACGATCAGCAGGTACTGCGCGCCGGGAAGCAGGAGGGCCAGGTACGCCGGCAGCAGGGACAGCAGATCCACCACCCCGAAAAAACTCCGCGCGTAATGCGAGGCCCGGCGCGCGGTCAGCAGCCGCAGCAGGTACTCGGCGGTAAACAGCGCCGTCAGGGTCCATTCGGCGGCGCGCAGTTGTGGGGCATACCGCGCCCGCAGTGGCGCCACGCTGTCCAGCATGACCGCCAGCACGCTGGCCAGAATCGCGGCGATGAGAAACAGGTCAAAGACCCGCCCCGCCCGCGTGTCCGAGTTGTAAATGACGTCGCCCAGACGAACGCGCCAGGCGGCTCTGTGGTGTGCCTGACTGCTCACGGCGGCAGTCTAGCGCCCGGCCCGCGCTACCCTGAGCGGCATGACACAACCCGAACCGTGGGCGGCGCTGCGGCGCCACTGGCAGGAACTGGCGGACCTGGGGGGCATCGGCGCGCTGCTGGGCTGGGACCAGAGCACCTACCTGCCGCGCGCGGGGGCCGCCAGCCGGGCGCGGCAGCAGGCGCTGCTCTCAGGGATTCGCCACGCGCGGGCCACCGACGCCGCCTACGGCCGCCTGCTGGACGGGGCGCAGGCCCAGGGCGACCTCACCCCGGTCCAGGCGCGCACCCTGGCCGTAGCGCGGCGCACCTTTGACCAGGCCACCCGCCTGCCCGCCGAATTCGTGCAGACCTTCTCGCAGCACGCGGGCGAAACCTATTCCGCCTGGGTGCAGGCGCGGCCTGAGAACGATTTTGCGCGTCTGGTGCCGCTGCTGGACAAGACCCTGGACCTCAGCCAGCAGGCCGCCGCGTACTTTCCCGAATTCGCCACGCCCATGGATTACTTTATTGACGCCGCCGACGAAGGTATGACCGCCGAGCAGGTAGACCGTGTCTTCACTGCGCTGCGCGAGGCCCTGGTGCCGATGGTGGACCAGGCAGCGGCGGCGCCCGTCCGCACCGATTTCCTGTCGCGCCACTACCCCATTCCCGCCCAGTTGGCCCTGGGCGAGGCGATTGCCCGCGACTACGGCTACGACACCCAGGCGGGCCGCCAGGACCTGACCGCCCACCCCTTCATGACCCGGCTGGGCGCCCACGACGTGCGTATTACCACCCGCGTGCGCGAGGACGACCCCACCGACGCCCTGTATTCCACCCTGCACGAAGCCGGCCACGCCATGTACGAGCAGGGCGTGGCCGGGGACCTGCTGGATACCCCGCTGGGCGGCGGGGTCAGCGCGGGGGTTCACGAAAGCCAGTCGCGGCTGTGGGAAAACCTGGTGGGCCGCTCGCGCGCTTTCTGGGCCGGGCAATTTGGCCGCTTCCGCGACGCCTTCCCCGAGCAACTGGCGGACGTGACAGAGGACGAGATGTTCCGCGCGGTCAACGTGGTGCGCCGCAGCCTGATCCGTACCGATGCCGACGAACTGACCTACAACCTGCATGTCATCACCCGCTACGAACTGGAGCGCGACCTGCTGAGTGGCCGACTAGCGGTGCGCGACTTGGCGGACGCCTGGCACGCCGCTTACGAGACCAACCTCGGGCTGCGCGCGCCCAGCGATGTGGACGGCGTTTTGCAAGACGTTCACTGGTACGGCGGGCGCATTGGCGGGGCCTTTCAGGGCTACACGATAGGCAACGTCCTGAGCGCGCAGTTCTATGCGGCGGCGCAGGCCGCCACCCCTGGCCTGGAGGGCGACCTGACGCGCGGCGACTTCACCCGCCTGCACGGCTGGCTGCGCGAGCAGGTCTACGCGCCCGGCCGCCTCTACACACCCGGCGACCTGGTGGAGCGCGTGACAGGCCAGCCCATGACCGTGGAGCCCTACCTAGCCTACCTGCGTGGCAAGTACGAAGGGCTGCAAGGCTGAGCGTGACGCCGCTGGCTGGTGAGGTGCCGGGTGTGCCTGTGGGCACCTGCTTTGAAGGGCGCCGCGCCCTGAGAGAGGCCGGGGTGCACCGGCCCCTTCAGGCCGGCATTGCAGGAACGGCCCTGGGCGGCGCGGTGTCGGTGGTGCTGTCCGGCGGCTACGAAGACGATCAGGACAGCGGCGAGCGCATTCTCTACACCGGCGAGGGTGGCCGCGACCCACGAACCGGGGCGCAGACCGCCCACCAGCTGCTCACGCGGGGCAACCTCACCCTGGCCCGCAGTCACCTGCTGGGCCAGCCGGTGCGGGTGATCCGCCGCGTGTCGGGGTCTACCTACCGCTACGACGGGCTGTTCCTCGTAACTGCTGTCTGGCACGAGGTGGGGCGCTCGGGTTACCTCATCTGGCGATTTTTGCTGGAGGCGCAAATTTACCGGCCCGCCGGGCGACAGGTCACCACGCGCCTGAGTCGCAACAGCATTCACGCCGCCCAGGTCAAGGCGTGGCATGACCACACCTGTCAGCTGTGCGGCCTGCGCCTGACCACGCCCGCTGGCCCTTACGCCGAAGCCGCGCACATTCGCCCCCTGGGCCAGCCGCACCACGGCCCCGACACGCCGGAGAATTTGCTGTGCCTGTGCCCCAACTGCCACGTTCAGTTTGATCTGGGCGGCGTGGGGGTCGCAGACGACCTGAGCCTCCTGGGACGCCCCGGCCTGCTGCGCCGGGTGCGCGCCCACTGCCCAGACGCCACCAACCTGGCCTACCACCGCGCGCACATTTACAGCGCAGAGATTGGCGACCCAGGCTGAACCCCACACGCAAGGGCCGCGCTCGGAGGGGAAACACCTCGGCGCGGCCCTTTGGGCTGGGGGTGAAGAGGAGTGGGCACTTCGGCCCACGAAAGTTGAAGGTCCTTATTGTGTGCGCCGCCGCCTGACAGAACTCTGAAGCCAGGCGCCGCGCTCAGGGTAGAAAGAAGTCGTGAGGAACCGGGCGCGCCGTGCGCCTGATCCAGATTCCGTTTGGTTCGCGGACCCTTCGGCTCGCTCCCGATGGGTCCTCTCCACGCCCGGTGTCCGCCTTACTTGCGGCCCACGCCCGCCACCACGTTCAGGGGCGTGTCCAGTTTCAGCCACAGGAACTCGTTGGCATCTTTCACGTCGGCGCCGCGCCCACCCGTGCCGGGGTAGTTGTTGTCGTTGGCGACCAGAATGGTGTTGGCGTCCAGCACCAGCACGTTTTCAATGGTCACGTAGGGGAACTTGAACACGCCGCCCTGGGTGCTGGGGGCCAGGCCCTGGGGGTCTTTCACGTTCATCAAGTCGGCCACCAGCGTCTTTTTCAGGGTGCCGTCGGCGTTCTTTTCATTCAGGCTGACCAGATACACGCGCTTGGTTTTGGCTGCCGCGCCGCTCAAGTTGTCGCGTTCCAGCACCAAGTACTGCGTGGCATTCACCGGCGTCAGGTCGCCAATAGCGTTGGCAGCGTCGTCCAGGCCATAGCGGCCCGCCAGTGTCCACTGTTTGCCCGCCGGGTCGTAAGCGTGGAGGCGCAGCTGACCGGGCAGGTCGCCCGTCACCGTTTTTTCCAGCAGGGCGTACAGCGTCTTGCCGTCCGGGCTGAGGGTCACGCCTTCAAAGCCGCCGCTGCCGCCCAGATTGGCCGCCGCGCTGCTGGTGCCCAGGGCGTAGGCCGGGTTCTGGGGGCTGCGAACCTCGGGGGCCGTGTAGCCGCCCACCACGCGGGCTCCCGTGGCGGGAAAGTCGGTAAAGAAACCGTCCACACCGGCGCGCAGGGCCTGACGCATCTCGGCTTCGGGGTCATTGGCATAGCCCGGCAGGAGGTAGGTGGCCTCGTTGCGGAAGGTCCAGGGGTGAACCAGCAGCCCGGCGGCGTGGGCACGGGTCACGAAGTCGGTGGTCACGCCCTTGTCGTCAATAATCCAGCGCTTGTAGGCGCCCACGCCGCTGGCGTAGGTGGCCAGCTCCTTCAGGCCGGCGTCGGTCGTCAGGACCCCGTATTTGCGGGTGTCGCTCTTGGCGGCCCAGTCGTAGGGCGCTTCGTCGGCGCTGCTGACCAGCTGCACCAGCGGCAGGGTCACGCCCGCCTTGGGCATGATGTTCGTCTTCAGGTCCTTGAGGTTGGCGGTTTCGAAGGACTGAATAAAGACCCGCGCCGGGTCGGTAAAGCCCTCTTTCTTCAGGGCGTCAATCAGCAGCTGCGAGGTGTTGACGCCCTGGGCCGCAAAGTAGGTGGGGTGCTTGGTTTCGGGATAAATGCCGACCTTGCGCCCGGTCTTCGCTTCCACCTCTTTCACCAGCGCAATGACTTCAGTCAGCGTGGGAATCTGAAACTGGCCGTCGTAAGTCTTGCCGCGCAGGGCGGGCAGGCGCTCGACCGCCCGCAGGGTCTTCAGTTCGGCCAGGGTAAAGTCCTCGGCAAAGTAGCCGCGCACGTCCACGCCGTCCACCTTCTTGGTGGTCAGGCGGCCAGCGAACTCGGGGCGGGTGGCCACATCGGCGGTGGCTTCCAGCACCTTGCCGGCCGCGTCAACGGCGGCAATCACGGGCTCATGGCGGGCAATCAGCACGCCGTCTTTGGTCACCACGAGGTCGGGCTCGATAAAGTCCGCGCCCCCCTCAATGGCGACCCGGTAGGCCTCCAGAGTGTGCTCGGGACGGGTGCCGCTGCTGCCCCGGTGCCCAATCACGATGGGCGCCTGGCCGCGCAGGGTGAGCAGGCCCGGCAGGTTGGGCGTGGCGACCGGCGCGTCCAGCAGCCGCCCGTCGGCGCTGAAGTGCAGCAGGTAGGGCCCGAACTCGTCACCCACCCACAGGCTGCCGTCGGGGGCCACAGCGAAGCCCTCCACGTCAAAGTCGGCGCCGGTCAGCAGCCGCTCTGGGCTGGCTTCGTTGACGATCAGCCACGGCACCTTGCGGTCGGGGTCCCGCAACTGGATGAAGTCGCCCACACCCACCTTGCCCTGACCGGCCGGCGCCGTTTTGGCCGTCAGGTTCAGCCGGTACAGGCGCAGCAGGTAGTCGGCGCTGTTGGCCTTGCTGCCGTAGCCGTTGTCACTCAGAAACAGATAACTGCCGTCCTTGCCAAACTGCACGCCGGAAAAGCCCTGCACCGGCTGCGAAGAAAAGCGCGCCGGGCCGCGCAGCCCCGCCCCCGCATAGGCGCCACTGGCGGGCCCAGCGGCGAAGGTGTCGGCGGGCAACTCGGCGTAGCCGACCAGGGTGGCGGCAGAAGCGGGGGCGGCCAGGCTCAGCAGGGCCGTCAGACCAATCAGGGCGTGTCTCACGCCGGTACGGTGCCGCGCGTTCGTCAGGCCGGGGTGCGCTGCCCGTCAGGGGCGGGTCAACCGCGCGCCCAGCAAGACTGCCGGCTCGTCGCCAATCAGGCCGTCCACGCCCAGGGCACTCAGGCGGGCCACCTCGGCGGGGTCGTTAACGGTCCAGGCATTGAGCCGCCAGCCGTGGGCGCGGGCCAGGTCTAGCAGCGCCTCATCCACCACTTCGAAGGTGGGGTGCAGAGCGGCGCTGCCGGTCCAACGCATTGCGGCGCGCAACAGCGGCGCCGGGTAAGCGCGGTGGGTCAGCAGGCCCCGCTCCACCTGCGGCGCCAGGTTCCGCGCGGCCCGCAAAAGCGTGGGCATGAACGAACTCAGGATGACCCGCCGCGTCAGGCCGTAAGCCGTGACCGCCTGCAAGGTGCCGGCCACGCGGTCATCGGGCCGCAGCCCTTCAAACTTCAGTTCGATGTTGACCCACGCGCCCGTATCAGCTGCCCAGGCCAGGGCCGCGTTCAGAGTCGGGACCAGTGGGGGCAGGTCGGCCACACACAGGCTGGGCAGCGCCCGCCCATCAGCCAGCACGGCGTCGTGGTGCACGACCAGGGTGCCGTCCATCAGGCGCCGCACGTCCAGCTCGACGCCGTCCAGCCCGGCGTCCAGGGCCGCCTGAAAGCCCGCCAGTGTGTTTTCAGGGTGCTGGCGCGGCGTGCCCCGGTGGCCCAGCAAGAGAGGGGTCATAGAGGCAGGGTACTGCGCGAGGTCGAAGGAATGGCCGTTCAGGACGCCGGCAGCATCACGGCTACCGAGTCTATCGGAGCGAACTGACCCCCCGCAGAGCAGGAAGGGAGCTGGCCAACGCCAGGCCCCGCACCCTTCAGCGTGTGGTCACGCCAGCAGCCGTTCGTCATGACAAATCAAGGGAGACAGAACCTGGGCTGCGGAGCCTGCTCGGCGCCAGGTGGCCCCGCAATCCCCTGACCTTACCCCTTGACCTTGCCCCTGGGGCAGGGCGCACGCTAAGGGCACCTCCGGAGGACGCCCCATGACCACCCCCGCCCCCCCACTGATGACCATCGGCGCGTTTGCGCGCGCCAGTCGCCTGAGTCTCAAGGCGCTGCGGCTGTACGGCGACCTGGGCCTCCTGGCCCCCGCGCGGGTGGACGCCCAGAGTGGCTACCGGCTGTACGCCCCGGACCAGCTGGCCGACGCCCGCCTGATCGCCCTGCTGCGCCAGACCGAGATGCCCCTGACCACCATTCGCGCTCTGCTGGACACACCCGGCCAGGACCGCCCAGCCGCGCTGCGCCTGCACCTGGCAGCCCTGGAAGCCGCCCACCGCCAGCGGCGCGACCTGGCCCGCCACCTCATTCAGCAGCTTGAAGGAGTGACCCCCATGACCCTCCCCCCCATTCAGACCCGTGCCGTTCCCGCCCAGCCCGTCGTCACCCTGACCCATCACGTCTTTGTCGCTGACCTGCCCGCCACCATTGCCCGCAGCATGACGACTCTGATGGAGACGGTGAGGGCGCAGCAAGTGGACTTTGCCGATCCCCCGTTCGTCATCTTCCACGGCGAGGTCAACGCGGACAGCGACGGACCGGTTGAGATCTGCATGCCCTATAGCGGCGCCCTGCAGCCCAGCGGGGAGGTGAAACTGCGCATCGAGCCGGCCCACGCCGAAACCTTTGTGGTCCTGAACAAGACCCAGTTCGAGTTCCCCGCCATTCTGGCCGCCTACGACGCCACCGCGGCTGCCGCGCAGGCCCAGGGCGAGTGCGGGCAGCTCAGCCCGCGTGAGGTCTATCCGTATGACTGGGACGCCGCCGGACCGAATGATCCGGCCGGCGAGGTGGCCTGGCCGTACACACCGCGCACCTGACCCCCCGCCTCTCGCCTACCCTGAAGGCATGAGCTACGCCGCCCACCTGGGCCTGACCGTGCAGGAAGCCAGCCCAGAACTGACCCGCGTGACCGTGACCGTCGGCCACGCGGGCCTGAACATGCACGGCAGCGCCCACGGCGGCCTGCTGTTCAGCCTGGCCGACGAGGCACTGGCGGTGATCAGCAACCTGGATGCCCAGGCGGTCGCCATTGAGACCCACCTCAGCTTCTTCCGGGCCGCGCGACCCGGCGACGCCCTGATGGCCCTGGCGACCCCCGAGCGGGTGGGCCGCACCCTGGCCACCTACCGCGTCGAGATTCGGCGCGAAACCGACTGGGAGCTGATGGCGCTGTTTCAGGGGACCGTCAGTCGTCGGGAGAAGAAGTAGGCCGGTAGAACTGTGCGGGGCGGCCCTGATCGTCCAGCCAGACGGCCCAGCCATTTTTTGCGCCCCCAGAGACGATTCCGGCTGCCCTACTCGGGTTGGTGTACTCAACGTCTGCAGCGAAGATGAGCTGGTCTGCTTGGTCAACAAGGACCCCCGCCGCCAGCAACTGAGCACGTTCGCGCTGAATGCCGCCGGCATAAGGCTTGACATCCTTAACGGCGGTGCTCCCTGCCCTCACCACCCACGTTCCCTGTGCTGCGGAGTAATCAGCGCGCGCAGCAGCAGTTTTAATCCGAAAGCTGAATGAAATGCTCTTTGGAACAGTTCCTGAACTTTGCGCAAACGTCTCTATCAGGCCCTGCGCCGTAGGAAGTGGGCGGCCCAGCAACACATCCCGCTCCACTTCGGTTAGCCGGTTCATTTCAACTGCCGCCTGGGCCGCCAACTCGAAGGAGAGAATCTGATACTGCACCTGGACAGCCTCGACAATCGCGGTCTTCTCTCGCCGGATTCGCGCTTCGTCAAGGCGGCGTTGCTGCTGAGCGCCGACTTGCTGCACGGCGGCAGAGAACCTGTCTGACCGGCAAACCGCCGGGTCGAACAGCGCGGCAAAGTCGTCGGCGAAAGTGTTCCCCTCTTGCCCCAGTTCCAGCTTCAGGACTTCATGGTCCTGAAACGTGCCGCCCGGCTGGTGTGTGCGGTCCAAGATGACCCACACGCGGCCGTTGGTCAGCACCGCCCACGGCGTGCCTTCGCTGGCAGCATAGGTCACGACCTGCTGGTAATCTCTGGCGCTCAGCGCCACCGTCATGCCCTTGAGTTCCAGGGCAAACTTGCCTGCCCCGACGCGGATAAGAAAGTCTGACCGGGTGCCACTGCTGTTGGTTTCCTCAGGCACCACTTCAGCCGGATTCCAGATGTCGAAGCCCGCCGCGTGCAGGAACCGCAGCACGATGGCCTGCCGCACCACGGCTTCACCCGGCGGCGAGCCGTGGGCCAGCCACTTCTGCACTGCATGGACAGCTTCACGAACACGCATCTGCACCGCTGACATGTGCCGGGCAGTGTATCAGCGTGGCGCGGGCCACAAAACGGAAGAAGGAGGCGCTGAGCCTCCTTCCCCTGCTCTGGTCAACTTTAGTAGTTCACGTTGTAGCTCGCCGTGTCGCTCGTCCAGTCCTTCTGAGGAATGGGCTTCTCGACGGGGTTCACCACGATGCTCAGGGCCTGCGCAAAGCCGGGGGTGGTCGTCGGCTTCACCGTGGCAAAGTCCTGCCCCGCCGTGTACGAGCTGAGTTCGCTCAGATTCAGCGGACGGCGGCTGGCCACGACCAGCACGCGGTTCAGTCCCCTGGGGCCCGCCACGTCAAAGGTAAAGCGGTCACCTGTGGCGGGGAAGGCGCGCGTCTGCCCGGCCCGCACATAGTTATTGCCGGACCCTGACAGGCGGTTGGGTAGAATCTGGTCGGTGCTGCCGTCAGGATTGACGTTGAAGAGGTACACGTAGGCGTTCTCGTTCACCGAGGTGTACAGCGTGATGCGGTCACCCACGCGGTAGTTGGGCACGGCGTTGCCGCTGCGGTCGCGGTCAACCCACACCCGCGCTTCGAGGGTGGTGGGCGTGGGGTTCACGATGATGCTCTGGGTGCTCAGCTGCGGCGCAGCGGCGGCGGGCGCGGCGAACACGCCCAGCAGGGCGGCGGACAGGGTCAGGAGCAGGGCAGGCTTGTTCATGATGGACTCCAGTGGGCGCAGTTCGCCTCTCTGCGCGGCTTAGGGGCCGTGCAGGTGAGGGAAGAGGAAGCGTCTGCGCTCTGACCCTCACAGTAGGCCGCCCTGCCTGACGGGCGGTGAAGGCCAGCTGACGGAACATGAGCTGCGTTACGTTCAGCCTCATATTCGGGTACCTATGCAGAAGCGGCCCCCCGGAAAACCGGAGAGCCGCTGAATTCTGGCAGGGATACTAGGATTCGAACCTAGACAAACAGATCCAAAATCTGTTGTGCTGCCATTACACCATATCCCTAAGGCAGTCGCCATTTCTGGCGGGCATGAGTATAGCGGTGCCCCTGGCGCGGGGTCAAGCAGGGTGACTACGCCGGCGCCGCTGGCCGTTCAGTGACCGTCAGGCCGGCAAATTTCAGCAGCAGGCGCTTCTGGCCCACGCCTGGGAAGTACACCAGCACCTCGCGGCGCTCGCCCTGGTGAAAGCCCTGCATAAAGACGCCCACGCCAAACTTGGGATGCTGGAGCCTCAGCGGCTCGGTGGTGCTGACCGCGCGCTGTAATTCCCGGCTGGGGATGCCCAAACGGGCGCTGACTTCGGGCAGAGAGAGGCCGTACAAGTCCAGCAGTTCACGCGCCTGCAGCGGCCAGCTGGGCGGCAGGACCGGCTCATCGGGCAGAGGGATGGCGCCCGACAAGGAGACCACCTCAGGCTGGGCCAGTGGCGCCATCCCCGGCAGGCTTTCTAGAAACAGGCGCGTGGCGTGCTTGTCGGTGGGGCGGCGCTCGCCACTGGGCAGGGTGGGTGAAAAGCAGCGGCTGACCGCAATGCACTCGTAGCAACCATAAGTGTTGTTGCAGCAGGTCTTGGACACCAGCCCCAGGGCGCGCTCTAACAGGGCGTCCATCTGCTCATACGCCCGCCGCGCCACGCCCAGGCCGCCCAGCCAGTCGTCGTACAGGAAGAAATAGGTGTCTCGGCCTTCCCGAAAGGCGCTGGCCAGGTCGTTCTCATCGCAGGCAATCCGTTCGGGCGTGACTTTGTGCAGCAGGTGCTTGAGGGTATGGGCCACGGCGGTCGGCCGCTCGGTGGCGCGGGGGTCCAGGCCAATTTCAACCGCGCTCGTGCGGAAAGCCGGCAGTTCGGTGGGCTGCTCGTACAGGTGTTCCGAGAGCCGGTGGTCCTGCATGCGGTCCTGAATGCGGCCTCCGCAGCGGGCGCAGCTGCGTTCGGTGGGGCCGGGTTCGCGGTCACAGCCCACGCACACCCGCTCGAAGACCTGCCGCAGCATCTGGTAGCCCGCGTAGCGCCGCCGAATACTCACCTCACCGCAGCGGTAGGCCAGCGGCCCGCGCCGCACCCACTCACCCATCTGCACCGGCGTCACCAGCGTGGCCGACAGCCCGCGCGTGAAGAGGTTAGCGGCCTCGTAGCGCTCGACCACAATCGCCGTGCCCGCCGGGTGCTCGTCCCAGCGCAGCACCTTGTAGCCCTGGCCATCCAGGGTAAAGACGGCGCCCTCGTGCTTTTCCGTCAGGGCGTAGTGCTGGCTGGGGCTTTCCAGCGGCGTGTCCAGCGCCTTTGATCCCAGGCGCTCCCAGTCGGCGCCCTCCACAACGGCGTATTTCAGGCTGCCCTCGCCACGCAGGTTCCAGTAGCGGGGGGCCGGGCGCGGCTCGTGGGGCGCGGGCAGGCCGGCCAGGCGAAATTCTTCGTTGGCGCGCGCCTGATGCCGGGGCGAGAGGTAGGGATTCTGGGCCTCCACCACGGCCTTTTCAATGGGGCCGGTCAGCAGGTCTAGAAAATTGCCCGCGTTGCTGTAAAAAGCGTCGGCCGGCAGCGGCACCCCCTGTTCGTTCAGGGCCGGCAGGTACAGCACCAGCCCCGGCGCAATGCGCCCCGCGCGGCCCGCCATCTGGCGAAAGGCCATGCGGCTGCCGGGGTAGCCGTCAATAATCACCACTTCCAGGTCGCCGATGTCCACGCCGGCTTCCAGCGCGTTGGTGGCAAACATGACCCCGCTGCGGGCCCGCCGGAACTCAGAGAGGCGGCCCTCGCGGTCGCTGGTGCCGGCCATGTACAGGTGGGCGCGGCGGGCGTAACCCGGCTGGGCCCGGTAGGTGGAATACAGCCGCGCGGCGCGTGAGCGGCCCCGGAAAAAGGCCAGCACCTTCAGGTCGTAGCGTTCCGAGGCGTCCATCACCGCGTTCCAGAAGCGGCGGGGCTGCCCTCTGTGGTCGGCCAACACGAACCGTTTGCCGTGCCGGGCGGCGCCGGACTCGCTGACCTCGGTGGCGTCCACGCCGGTCAGCTCGCGAGCAAATTCGGCGGGGTTGCCAATGGTGGCGGTGCTCAGCACCACCTGCGGCTGCGCCCCCAGTGCGCGGGCCAGAGCCAGCAGACGCCGGACCATCCCGGCCACCTCCGAGCCAAAGCCGCCCCGGTAGGTGTGGGCTTCATCCAGCACCAGAAACGACAGATGCTTAAGAAAATCCCGCATGCCCGGTTGAGTCAGCGACCAGTGCAGTTTGTCGGGTGTTGCGGTGACCATCCGCACGCCGGGCCGGAACACCTCGCCGCTCTGGGCCGAGCCCTGAAACGCCGCGACCTCCCAGGGAAAGCCGCCGCGCTCACGGAAAGTCAGCAGTTTGTCGCGCTGGTCCTGGCCCAGGGCCACCAGGGGGTAGACAAAGAGGGCCGTGGCATTGGGATCGCGCTCCAGCCGATCAAAGACGCCGGGAAAAAAGGCCCCCGTTTTTCCGCTGGCGGTCGGCGTCGTGATGATGACGTGCCCGCCTTCCCGCATCAGGCGGTAAGTCTGGGCCTGGTGGGCGTAGACCTCGGGGAAACCAAACCCGCGCGCCACCGCGCCGCTCCAGCCCAGGTCGGTGACGCTGACGGTCCGGGCGTCCTCTGCCTCTTCCTCGTGAAGACGGGTCGCGCCGCTGCCCAGCGTGTCGCGCAGAAAGCCGTCCAGGCGGGCGAAGGGCGAGCGGGCGGGCAGCACGGGGTTCAGTGTAAGGGCGTGCTGGTGGCAGGGAGGGGGATTGGGTCACGGTGTGAGGTTGGGAGGTTGGCCTCTCCGGCCGGGGATTGCCCCACCCCCCAGCCCCCTTCCCCAAAGGGGCAGGGGGAGCAGACGTTGGCACTGGGCAGGGGTTGACTGACGCGGCGGAGAGGGCATATTTTTCTGCGCTGTGGACGCCGTGGTCCGCCTGCCGCCCATCGTCTTACGCCCGCGCGCTACGCGCACGACGGCTTCCGTTGCTGGTCCTGCGATGGTGGCAGGTGAGGACGCTTAGGGCACGAGGATCTACTGTTGAAAGGCGCTTTTGCTTGAGCGCCTTATCATTTGTCTTTTCAAAGTAGAACCTGGCGAACGCACCAAGGCTTCTTGCCCCAGCCCCGCCCAGGTCCAGACGAGGCCATTGTGCGCGCAGCGCGCAGGCCCTTTCGATGGGGCAGTGGATGGCGTCGAGGCCAGACACATGGACGAACAGAGCAAGCTGGCCGACGCCAGTAGAAACTCTTGCCTAGCGCAGCGCTGCTCCCCCTACCCCTTTGGGGAAGGGGGCTGGGGGGTGGGGCACCCCCGGCCGGTCAGGCCAATCCCACCGTCCCTACCCCCTCATCACAAAATGCTCAACAATCGCGTGGTGGTCCTCGAAAAACTGCTCGGGCTGACCCAGGGCGTCATTCAGCGGCACCCACAGGGCCTCACTGGCGTCGCTGCCACCACTCAGGCGGGGCAACTGCCCCAGGCCCAGGTCAAAGTGAAAGGCGTGGGTAACGGTGCGCCCGCGCAGGCTGCGGCTGGGATAGTCAAAAACGGCCTGGGCCCGCAGGTGGGCGGCAAGGTCCAGCCCGGCGCCCAGGCCCGTTTCTTCATGTACCTCGCGGATGCAGCCGGTCAGCAGCGGTTCGTCCTGCTCCAGAAAACCGCCGGGCATCGCCAGGCGGCCACGCCCCGGCAGGCCGCCCCGGCGCACCAGCAGCACATGGCCGCTCTTGACCACCACGGCGTCGGTGGTCACGAAAATAGGCGGAAAAGGCGCGTCTTTCCAGGCCGCGCGGTAGCGCCTCAGATAGTCGTATTCGGTCTGCAATTCCTGAAACTCAGGGCCAGTGCGAAAGCGGTCCAGAAAAGCGTGAACACTGGCCGGCACCATCCCCTGCACATCGTCAAGACGGTTCTCGAAGTAGGCGGTGCGGACATCGGTGGCGCTCAGGGGACTAAACACATGGGTCGGGATAAATTCCCAGGCCGGAAAGGAACGTAGATAGTAGCTGCTCTCGTCTTTGATGTGCCCAATCAGGGCAATATCAGTGCTGCCGCGCGTGTGGTCCGCCACCCCGCCCTGCACCTCCGAGAGCCACAGCGCCTCGTTGTAAAAGTAGTCGCGCACATGCACGAACAGGAGCCGGGCACGCGGAACACCAGCGTCGCGCAGCATCGCCACAATCAGTTCCTGACGTTCGTCAGCTGTAAAAGGGTTCTTGATGTTGCGGGCGGCCCGCGCGCTGCCAATCACCACAATCAGCTTCTGCACACTCTGGAGGGCTTCAAGCATCACCAGCAGGTGCGCCTGATGGGGCGGTTCAAAGCGGCCGATATACACCCCAAAGGTGCGTTTGCGGCGGGCAGGCGCAGGAGCAGTCATATTGCTCATACTAAGAGAATCCAATCATTAAGAAAATGAGACTCACACCTCATCCTAAAGCAGCTCACATTTTGCGGCTGGCCGTCGTACGCTAAGGCATGAAGAAAAAATTGCTGTCCGCAGGCCTGCTGCTGTCTCTCGTCTCCTCCACTGCTCTGGCGGGCAGCGCGGGCGCCCCTGTGGCCTCGCAGGTGCTGGCCAGCACCCCCACCGCCCTGGCCGCCGCCCTGCGCGAAGCGGGCTACAAGGTCACAGTGGAGCCGGTAAGCGCCGACAGCGACCCCACCCTGACGGTCACGGCCGGCGACTATGAAGTCAGCCTGTGGCTGAGCAACTGCAAGGCCAATGTCTGTGGCCGCGCCACCGCCAGCGTGTCCTGGGACTACAGTGACGACGAAGACAGCCTGGACCTGGAACTGACCAACGACTGGAACAGCAACTATTATACCCAGGCCTACATCTATGAAGGGGCGTACTACCTGGACTCGACCCTGTTCATCGGCGGCGGCTACACCAAGGCGGCCCTGAAAGCCTGGATGACCGAGTACCTGGACGATGTGAGCGACTTCGAAATGGAACTGCCCTGAGCTAAAACGTCTGTGCCCAGTGCCCCCAGTCCCAACAGACTGGGGGTTTTGCTGATGCCCCGCGCGTGCAGTCCTGTGGATGAAGGGACAACATGTGTCTGGTCAAGAAAAGGAGGTCGGCCCTCAGACCCGTTCCTGGCCAGGAACCAGGCACACTGCACCCCACATGGCGGACCTGAAACATACCGGCGAGGAGCTGGCCTCGCACGTCAAGAGCGGCGTTCACCGCGCGCAGCAGGGGGCCAGAGTCGCCACCCAGCACGCGGCGCCGGGCCTGGAACTGCTGGCCCGTGTCGGCTACGCCAGCAAGGGCGTGGTCTACGGCGCCGTGGGGCTGCTGGCACTGGGGGTCGCCCTGGGGCGCGGCGGCGCCACCACCGATTCGCAGGGCGCCCTGATCCGGCTTCAGGACATTCCGGCCGGATCGGCGCTGCTGTGGCTTCTGTCTGTGGGACTGGTGGGCTACGCTCTATGGCAGCTGATTCGCGCAGTGCTGGACCCGGAACACCAGGGCGCCGGGGCCAAGGGCCTGGTCAAGCGCGCCGGCTATGGCCTGAGCGCCGGGGCCAACGCGGGCCTGGCTTTTTTCACGGCTCAGCTGGCGCTGCGAGGCGACATGGCCCGGCAGCAGAACAGCGAAGATCAGGCGGCCAGGACGGTGCTGAATCTGCCTGCAGGGCAGCTGCTCCTGGGCGTGGTTGGACTGATATTGCTGGGCATAGCGGCCAATCAGCTGTATATCGCCTACGGGGCCAAGTTCATGAAGCACATGGCCTTTCACGATATGGGCGCGCGCACCGAACAGGCCCTGAGCCGGATTGGTCAGGTGGGTATCGCGGCGCGCGGCGTCCTGATGCTCCTGATCGGCAGTTTCGCCCTGGTCGCCGCGTGGCGCGGGCAGGCCAGTCAGGCCGCCGGAATATCCGAGGTGCTGACCTGGCTGCGTGAACAGACTGCCGGCAACGTGCTCCTGGGGGCCGTGGCTCTAGGAACGCTGTGTTACGGCGTCTGGTGTGTGGTGCAGGCCCGCTACCGCCGGATCCGCATTGAGGGCGGTGCCAGGTGAGGCCAAGTGGTGCAACAGATCAGGTTCAGGCGCCGTAATGAACGAAGACGACATCACCCAATCCTTGACAGAGCCTCTGCGAAGTCTTTCATTCCCACTGAGGAGAGCATCATAAACAGCAACTCTGGTGAAAATGAGGGAAGCGATGCTCTCACAGGACAGCACCGGAAGACCGCCCGCTGAGCTTCGACCCCGGACATTTAGGACTAGGCATGAGATCAGTCCAGCTGAAGACTCTCACCCTTTCCCCTCCCCTGTTAGGCGCTGGACCTGTGGCATGTCACAATCGGCGCCATGACCGCCCAGGCCCCCGCCACCCGCCGCCAGGTGGCGCTGATTGCCCACGACCGGAAAAAGCTGGAACTGGCCCTCTTCGCTCTGTCGTACAAGGACGTACTGGGCCACTTCCCACTGGTGGCCACCGGCACCACGGGCGGCATCCTGGAAAAGCAGACTGGGCTTCAGGTCGAACGGGTCCTGTCGGGGCCACTGGGCGGCGATCAGCAAATTGGGGCGCGACTGGCCGAGGACCGGGTGCTGGCGGTGTTTTTCTTCCGGGACCCGTTGACCGCTCAGCCCCACGAACCGGACGTGTCGGCCCTGGTGCGGCTGTGCGACGTGCATGACGTGCCACTGGCCACCAACCCCGCCAGCGCGCAGGCCCTGATGCTGTGGCTCCAGGGGCAACTGCCCGGCACCCTGGATTGAGGGGGCTTCCCTTTTCCTCCCCCTCATCTGACCCTGGCCGGAAGGTGGCTTATATTGGTCTCATGCGCGCCCCCGCGACGCCCGTGCTGACATCTGGTCTGCTGACCGATGTGGGCCGTCAGCGCCAGGGCGGCGTCAACCAGGACGCGGCGCTGGCGCTGGACCTGCCGCAGGGCGGGCTGTATGCGGTTGCCGACGGCATGGGCGGCCACGCAGCCGGCGAACTGGCCGCCAATCTGGCCCTGGACGCCCTCAGCCAGGCCTATCTGGACGCGCGCGGCACCCCACCGGCCCGCCTGGCCGGGGCGGTGCAGGCCGCCAATGTGACGGTGCTGCGCCACGCAGTCGGGGAATACGTGGGCATGGGCACCACGCTGCTGGCTGCCCTGATTGACCGGGGCGCAGCGCTGCTGGCGCATGTGGGGGACTCGCGGGCGTACCTGCTGCGCGGCGGGCAGTTGCACCGCCTGACCGAAGACCACTCGTGGGTGGCCGAGCAGGTGCGGCTGGGCCATATGACCGAAGACGAGGCCCGTGACCACCAGTGGCGCAGTGTGGTCAGCAACGCCCTGGGAGGCGAGGAACGGGTGCGCCTGGAGCTGTATGGACTGGAAGTGCAGGCTGGTGACCGCCTGCTGCTGTGCAGCGACGGCCTGAGCGCTGTGGTGACCGACCAGGACCTGCTGACCATCCTGGCGCGGCCCCTGCCCCCCGAAGCCACCGCCCGGCTGCTCATCAACGCCGCCAACGACGGGGGCGGGCCGGACAACATCACGGCGCTGATTGTGGATCTTCAGCGGCCGGGACGCGCGCCGTCTTACGCGCTGCCGCCGCGCCGTGACGACGGCCCGGTGTATGTGGACACGCTGCTCAGTGCCCAGCGCGGCAGCAGCCTGCATAGCTACATTCTGCTGATGCTGGCCTATTTCACGCTGCTGGGCATCATGCTGGTCCCCGAGCGCCGCGTGCCGATTGGCCTGATCGGCACGGTGCTGCTGCTGGTGCTGCTGGTGGGCCAGCGCCTGATGCGCCGGCCGCCGGCGCCGCTGCGGCCGCCCAGCGCTGTGCTGCCCGGCCTGGGCCAGCCTCCGGCGACCGACAGCAGCGCGGTTACAGAGACCCGCGCCTGACGCCGCAGCCGCGCAGGTATGCTGCTGGGAATGAAAGAAATTATCGAAACGGTCCAAGCCCCCGCCGCCATTGGCCCCTACAGTCAGGCAGTTACCTTTGGCAACCTGGTCGTCACCAGCGGCCAGATTCCCTTGACGCCCGCAGGCGACTTGGTGGCAGGCGGCATTACCGAGCAGACCGAACAGGTGATTGCCAACCTGAAGGCTGTTCTGGCAGCCGCAGGCACCGACCTGGACCGCGTGGTCAAGACCACTGTGTTTCTGGCGGACATGAACGAGTTCGCCGCCATGAACGCCGTGTATGAGACCCATTTCCGCGCACCCTACCCGGCCCGCAGCACGGTGCAGGTGGCCCGGCTGCCGCGCGACGTGCGCGTGGAAATCGAAGTGCTGGCCGAGCGCCACTAGCCAGAGCAGCTTTTTTCCTGGCTGGGCGGACAGTGCATGTTCGCCCAGCCTGTTTATGGAGCGCAATACAAGGCCACAACTCGGCGTGGCGCCGGGGTAATCGGCTGAGCGAACATACCGACCTTGTCTGGCCTGAATGCTGTCCCTTTTGAGTGTCAACGAACCGGAAAATCCTATCTCTGCCTAGACCCTGCTTGCGGAAACATACAGGTACGCGAACCCTGGCAAACATGCTCTTGCGCAGCCCCAGGCCTGCACACCGCTGCCACCCCGCTCCCTTTGTGCCTCTGGTCTCGACGGCCCCCGGCCAGGCGTGACATCTTGAGCGGCAATGGTCGTCTTGCCCATCCGCTTTGAGCGCAGCCCCCGCCTTCACGCCATGCTGAGCGAGACGGCGTATCCGGCCGGCACGCGCGTGGTGGTGCAGGGCAAGCGCGGCCCCGAGGTGGCCACCGTGCGCGGCGAGGGCCGCGATCCCCAGCCGCAGGAGCGCTACGGCGCCGTGCTGCGCGCGGCCACCCCCGAGGACCTGACCCACTGGGAAGACCTGCACCGCGCGGGCGAGGACCTGAAATGGCTGCTGCGTGCCCGCGCCCGGCAGCGCGGCTTGCCGGTCAAGGTGGTGGCCGTCGAGTTCACACTGGACGAGAGCCTGGTCACCGTCAGCTACAGCGCCGACGAGCGCATTGAACTCACCGGCCTGATCGGTGAGGTACGGGCCCACACCCGCGCCCGCGTGAATTTTGCGGCGGTGGGCCCGCGCGAGCAGGCGCAGATGATCGGCACCCTGGGGGCGTGTGGCCGCGAGAACTGCTCCTCGACGCATCTGCAAGACTTTGCGCCCGTCAGCATCCGTATGGCGCGCGACCAGCAGCTGCCGCTGAACCCCGAAAAGCTCTCGGGACCCTGCGGGCGCCTGCTGTGCTGCTTGCAGTTTGAGCACACCCAGTACCTCGACCTGCTCAAGGACCTGCCGCGCAAGAACGCCCGCGTGTGCCACGAAGGCTCGGGGGCCTGCGGCAAGGTCACCAAACTGCATCCTCTGGCCGGCACCGTAGATGTGGCCACCGACCAGGGCCTGCTCCAGAACGTGCCGGCCGCCAGCCTGCGCCGCATGACCGAGGCCGAGCTGAAGGCCCAGCCCGACACGGGACGGGGCCCCCGTCCGGCCAAGCCGCCCCGCTCCACGCCCTCATAAAAAGGCCAGCAGTTGGACTGGCCGCTTCAGCTGGGCCGCGCCGCTCAGCTGGACGCTCCCGCCATCCGGCCAGTTGACCACCGGCCCGGACACCCGCCACCAGCGCGGAGTACACTCGCGGCATGACGGCTTCTGCCCCTGACCGCCGCGCCACTGAAACCAAATTGACCGTGTCTCCGGCAGCGAGCGCCTGGACCACCTACGCCCCGCGCTTTGAGGCGCTGCTGGAGCGGCCCCTGGACGCCCGCGAGGTGCCCGCGTGGCTGGCCGACTGGAACGCGCTGGGCAGCGAACTGGCCGACGTGAGCGCCAAACTGTCGGTTCGCGCCGACCTGAACACGGCCAGCAAGGACATTCAGGCGCGCAAACAGGCTTTTATCAGTGAGGTCAGTCCGCAGTGGGAACGCGCCCAGAACGCCATGACCCAGAAACTGCTGGCCGTGCCCGGATACGTGCCGGCCCCCGACGTGGCCCAGCTTTACCGCCGCCTGAAAGAAGAGGCGGCCCTGTTCCGCGAAGCCAACGTGACCCTGGGCGTGACGCATGAGGAGCAGAAGAACCGGCATTCCGTGCTAACTGGCAACCAGACGGTGACGCTGGGCAGCGAGGAGTTGACCATTCCGCAGGCCAAGCAGCTGCTGGACAACCCCGACCGCGAGCGCCGCGAAGCCGCGTGGCGGGCGCTGGCGGCCAGCAACGCCGCCCTGGCCCCCGACCTGGACGCGGTGATGCTGGACCTGCTGACCACCCGCCGGGCACTGGCCCACAACGCCGACCAGGCCAACTACCGCGACCTGCGCTGGAAAGAGCTGGACCGGGTGGACTATGCGCCCGCCGACTGCCGCGCCTTTCACGAGGCGGTGCGCGACGAGGTGGTGCCGCTGGTCGGCGCCATGACCGCCCAGATTGCTGGCCGCCTGGGCCTGGACACCCTGCGCCCCTGGGACTACAACCGCAACAACCTGCTGGACGACCAGGCCCGCGCGCCCCTGACGCCGTTTAAAACCGGCGCGCAGCTTGAGGCCCTGGCCCAGACGGCCTTTGAAGAGCTGGACGCCGACCTGGCGGACCGCTTTGCCCAGATGCGCGTCAGTGGCCTGCTGGACCTCGAATCACGCCCAGGCAAGATGACTCACGCTTACTGCTCGTACTTTCCCACCACCAATGAACCCTTTGTCTTGATGAACGTGGTGGGCACCGCCGAGGACGTGCGCGTGCTGTTTCACGAGGTGGGGCACGCCTTCCACGGCTTTTACAGCGGCGACGCCCAGCCGCTGGGCATGAACCGCTGGAGTCCCATCGAGTTTGTGGAGATCCCCAGCATGGCGATGGAGTTCCTGACGCTGGATCACCTGGGTCATGTGTTTACCCCGGATGAGCTGGCCCGCTACCGCGAGAAGCAGCTTCAGGGCGTTATCGCCTTCCTGCCGTGGGCCGCGCAGATGGACGCGTTCCAGCACTGGCTCTATGCCGAGGCCGGCGAGCACGTCACGGTTGCCGATCTGGACGCCAAGTGGCTGGAACTCGACCGCACCTTCCACCCGTTCGTCAACTGGGACGGCCTGGACGAGACGATCCGGGCCAAAGGCTGGCAGTATTACCACATCTTCCAGGTGCCCTTTTATTACATCGAATACGCCATGTGCTACCTGGCCGCAGTGGGCGTGTGGCGCGGCGCCCAGACTGACCCCCAGGGCGCGCTGAATGCCTACAAGGCCAGCCTGCGCCTGGGCAGCACCGTCAGTATCCCCGAGCTGTACCGCGCAGCGAGCGTTGACTTCCGCTTTGACCGGGAATACATCAGGGGCCTGATGAGCTTCGTGCAGGAGCAGATGCAGGCGTAATACGGACTCCGATTGAATCGGGCAGAATGCTTGATGAAATCCGAGCGGACTTGGAAAGCGGCGCAGCAGAGCGAGCAGGAAAATACGCGGGTTTTGCGATCTAAAAGCGTAGATGGTGCCTTGCCGGCTATGCTGCAGTGAAGCAGAATCCGCATAAATCAGCTTCCGGTTGATCTGTTCAGGCACCGAAACGGACCTGACAGATCCACAAAGACAAAGCGGCGGCCCCTGAAGACACCCAGGGGCCGCCGCTGCTTGCTGCCGTTTAGTAGCGGTAGGTGGTGGTTTCGTTGACGTTGACGCGCACGGTGCGGTTGGCGCCCCGGTCTACATTCAGGGTCACGGTGCTGCTGCCGCGCACCAGGGTACCGCTGTAGCCGCTGCCCGTCGTGCGGGTCTGTTGCAGGGCGTAGCCGTCGGTCTGGAGTTCACGCACCTTCTGGTCGTAGGCGCTGCGGGCGGGGTCTTGCAGGGTGGTGCCTGCAATGGCGCCCAGCAGGTTGCCGATAAAGTCCAGCACGGGGCTACCGGTGTTCACGGGGGCCGGCACCGCCGCCAGGGGCTGGGCAAACTCCACGTTCAGATTGGTCGTGCCGCCGGCCCGGATGGCCACCGTGGTGGTGTAATCCGAGAAACCGGGGGCCTGAACGCGCACAGGATAGGTGCCCGCACGCAGGTTGTTGTAGGTAACGTTGGCGCCGCCCAGCCGCTGCCCATTGAGGGTCACGGTGGCATTGTTCACGTTGGTGCCCACAAACAGGCTGCCGGTGCTGACCGGGTTCTGTGCGGCCACGGTGTAGAAGGCGGTGTCGCTGACCCAGCTGTTCTGGGGCAGGGGGTTCACCACAATGCTCAGGGCCTGCGCCAGTCCGGCCTGACCGCCCTGAGTGGAGACGGTCGCAAACTGATCCTGCGCGGTCTTAAACGAGCTGACCTGGTCGAGGTTCAGGGGCGTGAGGCTGGCTAGCGCCAGCACCTTGTTCTGCCCGATGGGGCCTTCCACGCTGTATGTGAAGTTGTCGCCGGCCGCCGGGAAGCTCTTGGTGGTGTTGGCCTTGACGAAGTTCTCGCCGCTCAGGCGGTTGGGCAGAATCTGGTCCACGCTGCCGTCGGGGTTCACGTTAAACAGGTACACGTAAGCGTCCCGGTTCACGGTGGCGCTCACGGTAATGGCCTCGCCCACGCGGTAGGCAGGGTTCTGGGTGCCGCTGGTGTCCTTGCTCACCCGCACGCTGACCTGAAGGTCTGGCTGAGTGGGGTTCACGATGATGCTCTGGGCGCTGATTTTGGCCTGGGCGCCCGCCACACTCAGGGTGGCGGCGGTGCCGAGGGCCAGCAGGGCAGTCAGGTTCGCTTTCATGCCAGGCAGTGTGCCGCGCGCGTATGACCGTGCGCTGATGGCACCTGATGGAAGCATTCACAGTTGGGCGGCTGACCGGCACAGGGCCCCCTGCGCGGCGACCGCCTCCTGCCAGTGGGGGCAACCCACATGACAGGCTGACGGTGGCGCACACTGGAGCATGACCTTCAGGGGACGAACGGGCCGGCTGACCTGCTCGCTGCTGCTGTGCGGCGCCGCGCTGCTGGGCACCGCCCAGGCCGGGTGGCCCAAAGCGCGCCAGGCCCTCGCGGCGTGGGACTATGACACGGCGCTGTTCCAGCTGCGGCCCCTGGCGGCGGCCGGCGACGCCGAAGCGCTGTTCGAGATGGGGTACATCACCGAGCAGGTCTATGAGGATCTGGCGCGCTGACCCTGTACCGGCCAGCCGCCGAGAAGGACTTCGGGGCCGCGCAGCTGCTGCTGGGCGCGGCCTATTGGGACGGCAAGATCACGCTGCAGAACCTCACGCTGGCCCGGTACTGGCTGCGGGAAGCAGTCATCGAGGGCAGTGGACTGGCCGCCCAGGATTTGAGTATGCTGCTGAGAGACAGGCTGGGCAGTCCCCGCGACGCGGCCCAGGCGCAGATCTGGGCCAGCGAAGCTGACATTCTTGCAGGCCGCTTGAAGCGGGCCGACGCCCCGGTGGTGGCGCTGCCGGACCGCCCCCCACCCCTGTCGTCAGCGGTGTTAGCAGTCCCAGGGCCGGCCGCCCAGCCCGGTGACCTGCGCGCGCGCCTGGAAGCCCAGGCAGTGGCGGGCGACCAGCAGGCCATGACCGACCTAGCGCAGGCCTATCTCAGGGGAACGGGCGGCGAGACTGACCTGGTGGCGGCCTACGCCTGGGCCAGAATTGCCAACACCGACATGTGGCGTGACGTGGTGTTTATCAAGAGCAGCCTGTGGCTGGAGATCGAGCGGCAGCTGAGTGCCGAGCAGCAGGAACAGGCCAGTGTGCTGGAACTTCAGCTGCGCCTAAAACTGCCTGCGTTCTACCGCTAGGCCCGGCCGCCCCGGCTGTGCCCCTGCGCTATGGCACGGGCGACCAGATGGGCGGCGCGCAGGGGTTCTGGAATGTGCCCGGTGACGGTCAGGGTTGCCAGCGCTGCCTGCGCCTGCTGCACACTCAGACCGGCGCGCTGGACGAACACGCCGCCGCACGGCTCCATCGGCCCGGCGGCCTGCACCAACCGCCATTTGCGGGCGCCACCCGGCACCTGGGTCAGCAGGGCGGCGCGCATCCGGTCCAGGTCGGGCGCGCGGCGCGCCACCACCAGCACGGGCAGGCCCGTCTGGGCGTGCAGCGCGTGGATGTTCACGACGTTAAAGCCGGCCAGCGCAATGCCCTGCAACAGAATGAGTTGCACAGCCTGCGTGGTCTGCCCTGCCAGGCGGGCCAGTTCGGCGGTGCTGTTCTGGCCGTCGCGCCGCACCTGGCCGCGCAGCACCGCGTGCAGGGTGCGGCGGGCATATACGGTACCCACCACCGCCACATTGCCCCGGTGCGCCCGCTCAAAGGGCGCGTCGTCAAAGCCGATGGCACAGGACAGCACCCGCCCAGTGTAGAGGGTGGCTGGTCAGCGGCCGGCCGCCTCTTCCTCTGGCCGGGCCACCGCGCTGAGGGTGAGTCGTGTACAGCTCTCCCGTCAGCCCAAGACAACTAAGCGCGACATGAGCACAGGGAACTCCAGAGACCAGGGCACAGCCTTAAGCACGCCCCTCCGCCATCCGGCGCATGTGGGACGGACCGGCGAGGTTCACACTGCCAGCATGACCTCTGTTCCTGACCAGGCTGAGATGGCCCAGACCGACCCTGCCGCCGGCCCGCTGCCGGTCAGTCCCTTTGACCCGCACACCGCTGCCCCAGAAAAGCGCCTGGCGGTGGGCCGCCTGCTGGCCGAGGGCTTTGCCTTCGCCAACCCCGACGACCCGCCGCTGGTGCCCGAAAAAGAGGCGCTGGGCCTGACCCATCAGCTGCCCACCGAACGCAAATCCCACCTGGTGGTGTGGCAGGGCGCGCGCGCCGTCGCCTGGGGCACCCTGGAATACGACACCGAGCAGAACACCCACATGGCGCACGCCCGGCTGCTGGTCGCCCCAGACTGGCGGCAGCGTGGGCTGGGCCGCGCGGTGGGCGCCGCGCTGCGCGACCAGGCCGCGCGCCTGGGCCGCACCGTAGTGACGTTTGGCACCACCAGCCGCGTGCCCGCCGGCGAGGCCTATGCCCAGACCTTGGGAGCCCAGGCCGCGCTGCCCATGCGCCAGAGCCGCCTGCCCCTGGCCGGCCTGGACCAGGACCTGCTGCGCGAGTGGCAGGTGCGGCCCGAAAGCGACCCTTACCGCCTGCACGTCTGGCTGACGGTCCCCGACGACTATCTTGAGCGCGCCGCGCAGATGATGATGGTCATGAATACGGCGCCCAAGGGTGACCTGGAACAGGACGACTGGACCATCACCCCCGAGATGATTCGCGCCTGGGACGCCATGATTGAGGAATCTGGCGAGATCCGCACCCTGATGGCCGTCGAGGACACCCGAACCGGGGAGCTCGTCGCCTACAGCGAGGTGTTCTGGATGCCCGAGCGCCAGGGCCCGGTCTTTCAGGGCGCGACTGCCGTGCGGCCCGACGCGCGTGGGCAGGGGCTGGGCAAGTGGGTCAAGGCGGCCATGCTGGACCACATCTGCGCCCACTGCGAGGGCGCGCGCTGGGTCCAGACCAACAACGCTAAGGAGAACGCCGCCATGCTGGGGATCAATGTCAAACTGGGCTTTGCGCCCTGGTCAACATTTACCGAGTGGCAATTGAAACTGAACTGAAGGCAGACACCAGAGCGAAATAGGGCTGTGGGCTTGAGAGGCCGAAAACGCCCCTCAACGGAACGAGCAGTCGCTGTGGACGCGAGTCCTCAGGGCGCTTGAGAATTATCCTCAAGCGCCCTGACCCGGAGAGGCTGGCACAGCAGCGCGCAAGATCAAGTCACCATCCCAAACAGGGATGAACGTGGCGGCGCGGGGTGGTCAGAGCCCCGCAGTCAAGCGCCGTCGGCGCAGACTCCAGTGACTCTGGAGCCGCTGTATGAGCGCGCACAACCGCGTGATGTTGGCCAAACGGGCTGTTCCGCAGCGTGTGCCGTTCAGGCGGACGCCCTCTTAAACAACTCTCTAAAGCGGTGGGGTATTTAGCCATGTCAGAGAGGGGATGCGCCACTTCTCCGTGCCTGCACACTGAGGAGCACTTGCCGCTGCGCCGAACCTCGCCTGGTCAATCACCGCGCCCCGGCCGCGCTACCCTGCACCGCATGACGGCGTACAGGAACAAGCCATGAGGGTCGCGGTGGCCGATGTGGGGACCAATTCCAGCCACCTGCTGATTGCCGAGGCGGTCACAGCCGGCGATGTGGGCGGCTACCGGGTGCTGGACGCCCTGAAAGACCGTACGCGGCTGGGCGAATGCCTGGACGCCCAGGGCCATCTGACCCCCGAGGGCGAGGACCGCCTGGCCTCGGCGCTGACCCGCTTCCGGGCGCTGGCGGCGGCGGCGGGCGTTCCCGAGGTGCATGTGTCCGCCACCAGTGCGCTGCGCGAGGCACCCAACGGCGCGGCGGTCGCTTCGCGCATGCTGGCGCGCACCGGGGTCTACCCGGCCATCATCAGCGGCGAGCGGGAAGGCGAACTGACCTATCTGGGCGCGGCCCACGCGGTCGAGCTGGCCGACGACAACGTCCTGCTGGACCTGGGGGGCGGCAGCCTGGAATTTGTGCGCGGCGACCAGGCCAGGGCGCGCGACGTGCTGAGCCTGCCGCTGGGCGCCATCCGCATGACGCGGGCCTTCGTGCCCGCCGAGTCGCCAGGGCGCAAGGAGGTCACGGCGCTGCAGGAGGCGGTGCGCGCCGCCCTGCGGCCCCACGCGGCGCGCTTTGCCGCGCGGCCCGGCACCCGCTTTGTGCTGTCCAGTGGCACAGCCGAAGCGGCGGCCCTGGCCCTTCTGACCCGCCGGGGCGAGGAGGCGGCCAGCGTCAACGGCGCCCACTGCACGGTCACTGAACTGGAAGGGCTGCTGGGCGACCTGCGTGGGCTGCGCGCGGCGGCGCGGGCGCGCGTGCCTGGCTTTGAGCGGCGCGCCGATACGGCAGTGGCGGGCCTGGCCACCCTGCACGCGGCCCTGACCCTGCTGGGGGCCACCGACTTTACCGTCAGCGAGGGCGCCCTGCGCGAAGGCATGCTGACCGAGGAACTGACCCGGCTGCGCGCCTACCAGTCCTCGATCAGCGCCCGGCAGCGCAGCGTGCTGGGCGCCGCCGAACGCTTTGGCGCCAACCTGTCGCACGCGCGGCAGGTGGCGGCCCTGGCGCGTGAACTGCTGGGGCAGCTGGGGGCCGCGGGCGTGGACGTTGGACCGGCGGCCGAGGCCCGCAGCCTCCTGACCGCCGCTGGGGCGCTGCATGAGGTGGGGCAGATTGTGGCCCAGAGTGCCCACCATAAACACAGCGCCTACCTGATTCGCCACGCTGAACTGCGCGGTTTTACCCCGCGTGAAATCGAGTGGATTGCCCTGCTGGCGCGCTACCACCGTAAAAGTGCCCCCAAAGCCTCACACCCCGAATTTGCGGCCCTGAGCGGGGCCGAGCAGACCCGCCTGACGCAGCTGGTGGCCGTCCTGCGCGTGGCTGACGGCCTGGACCGCGCCCACTCCGGTGGCATCCAGATTGAAAGGTTAGAGCGCCGGGGCGGCGGCTGGCACCTGACGCTGCGCGGCGCCACGCCGCTGGACCTGGAGGGCGCGCGCGACAAGGCCGATGTCTGGGCGCGGGCTTTCGGGCCCCTGACGCTGCACGCCCTGGCTTAAAGAGCCGGAGCCTCGGTCTGAACCGATGATGAGTACGGTTCAGGCCGAACAGAACAGCTGCGAGGCAGAAAATGGGCGTGCAGCCGGCAAACCTGAAGAGGACCAAGCGACCGGCCAAACCGTTGGGAGGCCAGGGCCACAATCCTGATTATGCTGAGCAGCATGACGCCAGGGCCGCAGAACCTTCCCCAGAACATCCTCTCTATTCAGTCGTGGGTCAGTTACGGCCATGTGGGCAACGCGGCGGCCGTATTTCCCCTGCAGCGCCTGGGCTTTGAGGTCTGGGCCATTCATACGGTGCAGTTTTCCAACCACACCGGCTACGGCGCCTGGACCGGCAGCGTCTTTCCCCCCGAACAGGTGGCCGAACTGATTGACGGCATGGAGGCGCGCGGCGCCCTGGACACCTGCCACGCCGTCCTGAGCGGCTACATGGGCAGTGAAGGCACGGTGGCGGCGGTGGTGGACGCCGTGCGCCGGGTGCGGGCAGCCAACCCGGCGGCGCTGTACGCCTGCGACCCCGTGATGGGCGATGTGGGCCGCGGCGTATTTGTGCGCCCCGAACTGCCGGACCTGATTGCCGCCCAGGCCGTGCCCGAGGCAGACCTGCTGACCCCCAACCAGTTCGAGCTGGAACTGCTGACCGGACAGAGCGTAGAAACGCTGGAGCAGGCGCTGGGCGCCGCGCGAAGCCTGCGGGAACGCATGCGCCCCGGCGGCCCGCGTCTGGTGCTGGTCACCAGCCTGGTGCGCAGCGGCGCCCCCGAGGCCAGCATTGAAACCCTGGTTGTGGCCGATGAGGGGGCCTGGCTGTGCCGCACGCCGCTGCTGCCCTTGGACCCGCCGCGCAACGGGACTGGCGACGCCATTGCCGCCCTGTTCTTTGGACATTACCTGAAGACAGGCCAGCCGGCCCAGGCCCTGAGCCTCGCCATGAGCGCCCTGTACGCCCTGTTGCAGCGCACCCACCTGGCCGGGACCCGCGAGATTCAGCTGGTGGCGTCGCAGGACGATTTTGTGCGGCCCGCGCGGGTGTTCGAGACGCAACAGGTGGGGTAAAGGCCGCAGACGTGTCACTGATGGACTCTCGTCTGTCCTTCTCACTGACCCCTTGAATTCCAGCGCCGCGTGGCTTGCACCACCCGCAATTGTGAGGCGCGTCTCAGGGTGGCCTCAGGGTCACCCCAATGCCTATTGCGGGGGTTCTCATAGAGAAGGGCGGCAGGCCAGGAACACTGAGGGCATGAAACATGTAAGCTTCCCGACCGTTGCCGCCGCCGACGCTTTCATTGCCGACCTGCAGAACCAGGGCGTCGTGGCTCAGACCCTGGGCCGCTCAACCTATAACCGCCGCACGGCGGGCACCACCGCGACCACCAGCGACACCTACGTCGGTGACGCCAGTGCGGGCGCTGAAGACGCTGGCGCCGGCGCTGTGAAAGGCACGGGCGTGGGCGTGGCTGTGGGCGCCGCCGCCGGCATTCTGGCCTCGGGCGCTGTGGTGGCCACCGGTGGTCTGGCCCTCCCCGTGATTCTGGGCATGGCCGCACTGGGCTCTGGCGTGGGCGCCGCCGTAGGCGCCACGGGCGGCGCAATGGGCGTGGACGAGAACCACGACGGCCGCACCGCTGACAACGACTACGGTGACCGTTACGAAGTGGACGACACCTATTACGACAACATCAACACTACCGTCACTGGTGGCGGCCGTGTGGTCGGCGTGGAAGACAGCGTGCCTTACGACGCCGTGGTGGCCGCCGCTGGCCGTCATGGGGGCCAGATCATGGACGACAGCACCAGCAACGCTCGCCGCCTGGACACTACAGCCAACATGTAAACCCCGGTAGGTTCAGCAGAACCTTCCCAAAGCCCCCAGCGGTTGCAGCCCGCTGGGGGCTGGTCGTTGGGTTGGCAGCGGACAACAACAGCCGAGAGCTGACGGCGCTGCCCACTTATCTCGTCTTGAAGGTCACGGACCAGCAAGACGTCAGCGCGGACGGAGTGCAAAGGCGTCATACCGACTCCGATTGAATCGAGCATTCTGCTTGATGAAGTCCGAGCGGACTTGGAAAGCTGCGCAGCAGAGCAAGCAGGAATAGATGCGGATTCTGCGATACGGAAGCGCGGACGGTGCCCGTCCAGCTATGTCGCAATTCAGCGGAATCCGTATCACATTCACTGCCTGCAGGACCGCCGACTAGTGGCCGAAAGTCGACGCGCCCTTCTCCGACAACTCAGGGCAACTCTGCTTGTTCTGATGGGGTTGACACCTGGCCTCTGGTCTGCCCGTCTAAGCCGCTCAGGGTTCGCTGGGCGTATGGGGCAGCAACACCTTTTGAAACCAGAAGTTCCCCAGGGTTTTAATCACGTCCACGAACTCAGCGATACTGACGGGTTTGGGAATATAGGCGTTGGCGTGCAGGTTGTAGCTGCGCCAGATGTCGCTCTCGGCGCGGCTGGTGGTCAGCACAATCACGGGAATGGCCCGCAGCCCCTCGTCCTCTTTCAGAATGTCGAGCAGTTCCAGGCCGTTCATACGCGGCATATTCAGGTCCAGCAAAATCACGTCTGGCCGAATGGCCTGAGGACCACGCAACAAGTCCAGGGCGGCCACACCGTCGCGGGCGTGACTTAGCAGGTGGGGAAAATGCGCCTCTTCAAAGGCTTCCTGAGTCAGCAGGACGTCGGCGGGATTGTCCTCGACGAGCAGGACGTGAACAGCAGTCTGGGTCATGGAACAACTCCGGTGGGTGGGATCAGGGGCAAGGCCAGGTGGAAGGTGCTGCCCTGACCGGGCGTGCTGTCCACCCACAGCTCGCCGCCCAGTTGCTCGGCGGCGCTGCGCGTGACGGCCAGGCCAATGCCGCTGCCCGCGTACTCGTCCATGCCGTGCAGGCGCTGAAACACGCCGAAAATCCGTTCGTGGTATTCGGGCGCAATGCCGATGCCATTGTCCTGCACATGAAAGACCCAGCGCTCGGGCTCCGCCGTGGCCGTGAGGCCAACCTGGGGCGCCCGGTCCGGAGCGCTGAACTTCAGGGCGTTGCCCAGCAGATTCTGCAGGGCGTGGCGCAGCAGCTCGGGGTTGGTCTCCAGGGTGGGCAGCGGGCCGACGGTCACGCGGGCCCCAGTGGTCTCGATCTGGGTCTGCATGTCCTCCACCAGTTGCGCGGCCAGGCGCGCGGTGTCCACTGGAGCGAAGGTGCGCTCGGCGCGGCGCACCCGCGAGTAGGCCAGGAGGTCCTGAATCAGGGTCTTCAGGCGCTGGGTGGCCGCCGTGGTAAAGGCAATGTAGCGGTCGGCTCGCTCGTCCAGCTGGCCGCTGTAGCGCCGGGCGAGCAGTTCGGTGTAGCTGCCGATGGTGCGCAGCGGCTCTTGCAGGTCGTGAGAAGCCACATAGGCAAACTGTTCGAGTTCGCGGTTGCTGCGCTCCAGCTGGGTGTTGGTCTGCTCCAGGGCGTGGGCAGCGCGGCGCAACTGATCCTCGCGGTCCTGCACGGCCTCAGCCATCGCGTTGAACTGCGAGCCCAGCAGCGACAGTTCTTGCACCGGGGCAGGCGGCAGGCGGCGGTCATACTCGCCGCGGGCGATGGACTGGGCGCCGTCATTCAACTCGCGCAGCGTGCGGGTGACGGTGCGGGCCACGCGGAGGGCCGTGACCGTCAGCAGGGTCAGCCCCAGGGCCAGCCCCACCACGCTGATCCAGCGCACCGCACTGAGGGTGGTCTGACTCTGCTGGGTGGCCTCGCTCAGGCGAATGGTCTCGCGGCTTTGCATCAGGACCAGCACATCGCGCGCCTCGTTAAGAATCTCCCGGCCCACACCGTTGCTGACGCGCGCGGCCGCCCGGTCCAGCGACTCGCGCCGGGCGTCCATCTCGGGCAGGGCGGCCTCCTGCTGCCAGCGGCCGACCAGCGCCTGCACCTTGGCCAGATTGGTGCGCTGTCCATCAGAGACACTCAGGTCTTGCAGGGCGTAGGCCGCCGCCTGAAACGACGCCTGCCCTTCCTGGTACGGCGTCAGAAACTCGTCCTGACCCGTGATAACAAAGCCGCGCTGCCCGTTTTCCATCACGGCCACCTGCTGGGTCAGGTCGCTGATGAGCTGGGTGCGGGCCTGGGCGTCCAGCACACTTCTAAGCGCCTGATCGTTGCGCTCGACGCCGTACACAACAGCGCCGCCCACCCCCAGCAGCAGCGCAAACGGCAGCACCAGCGGGCGCAGCAGAAATGACCACAGCGGCTCGGCTGGCCCAGGACCCAGCGGAACAGCCGGCGCCTGGGGCCGCGCCGCCGCGCCAGGCAGCAACTCTGCAGAACCAGGGGGAAGGGCCGACATCGCGTGCATTGTAGTGCAGCGGTTTTGAAACGCGGGGTCCTGTCACTGTCTCTCCTTAAAGGCCGCCCACCGACAGCCCGCTGGCTCGGCCGGGTTCCTCTGCACCAAGCCGGCCCAGAACCCTCCACCTTTTTTGAACCGGGTTCAGGAAAGCAGGGTACAGTGAGGCCCATGACCGACGAGAGCGTGCAGCTCACCCGCAGGGGCGAGGTGGCCACCCTGACCATAACCAGTAAAAAGGGCAGCCTGGGGCCAGCCTTCTGGCGCGCCGTGCCCAGAGCACTGGCCGACCTGAACGGCGCCCGTGCGCTGGTCGTGCGCGGCCAGGACCTGTTCAGCGTGGGACTAGATGTGAAGGCTACCGCGCCAGTGATCGGCCCAGCCCTGGGTAACCCGGCGGCCTTTCACCTCGTTGTGGCCGAGATGCACGCAGCCGTAGAAGCCTTCGCCGCGCTACCCATCCCAGTGGTGGCGGCCGTCCACGGCTGGTGCATTGGGGCTGGGCTGGAACTGATGGCCGCCTGCGACCTGCGCCTGTGCAGCGCCGACGCGCGCTTTTCATTGCCGGAAGTGCGCCTGGGCATCACCGCCGATCTGGGCGGCCTGCAGCGCCTGCCCCACCTGGTGGGGCAGGGCCGCGCCGCCCACCTGGCCCTGACCGGACTGCCCATCGACGCCGCTACTGCCGAGCGCTGGGGCCTGGTGACCGAGGTCCTCCCCACCCCTGACGCCCTGTTTGCCCGCGCCGAAGAACTGGCAGCTTATCTGGCTACCTCACCCCCCAGGGCCCTGGAAGGGACCAAACGGACGCTGCAAGACGGCCTGTCCCACACGGAGAGCCTCCACGCGGCCGTGGCCTGGAACGCCCAGCACATGACCGCCGAAGGGCTGATGAACGCGCTGAACCGGGATGTGAGGGGGACGCAGCAGGAAAAGCCGAACCCGTAAACTCTCTGACCTTTCAACCTCTTGCAAGGAGCCTTATGACCCAGAATTCCCCCCTTTCCTCGACCTTTCGTCCTGACCTGCTGGCGGGCAAGCACGCGCTGATTACCGGCGGCGGCAGCGGCATTAACCTCGGCATCGCCCAGACCTTCGCCGCGCATGGCTGCGCCGTAACGCTCCTGGGGCGCAACCTCGACAAAGCCCAGACGGCGGCCCAGGGCATCGTGGCCGCCGGCGGGCGCGCGTTGGGTGTCAGTGCCGACGTGCGCGATTTTGCGGCGCTTCAGGCGGCGGCCGCGCAGGCGATCACCGAGTTTGGTGAGCTTGACATCGTGCTGGCCGGGGCCGCCGGCAACTTTCCTGCCCCTGTGGACGGCATCAGCCCCAACGGCTTTAAAACGGTGGTGGACATTGACCTGCTGGGCACTTACAACACGATTAAGGCAGCCGCGCCCCACCTCAAAACGCCCGGCGGCAACGTCCTGAGCATCAGTGCTTACGGCGTGCCCATCCCCATGCAGGCGCATGTGGTGGCGGCCAAAGCCGGTGTGGACGCCCTGACGCGCACGCTGGCCGTGGAGTGGGGCCTGCGCGGCATTCGCGTGAACGCGATTATCCCTGGCCCTATTGACGGCACCGAGGGTATGGCCCGCCTGGCCCCCGACGAGAAGACGCGCCGGCAGTTTATGGGCACTGTCCCGCTGGGCCGCTTTGGGGTGCCGCAGGACATCGCCAATGCTGCCCTGTTTCTGGTGTCGGACGCCGCCAGCTACGTCACCGGCGTGATTCTGCCGGTGGACGGCGGCCAGAACATGCTGGGCGGCGCTCCGCAGTACCAGATGTATCAGGCGATGGGTCTGGCCCTGCCGAAGCAAGAAGCGTAAAGACTTACGCCAGAGCGCCGATGCCCAGCCTGGCCACTCGGGGCAGCATGGGCACATGAGGCTGCTGCACCTTGAAGAACGTCCATTTCACCGCCTGCGATTCCTCAATGCGGGGAAAAGGGGTGGAACCGAGACGCAGCAGCTGCCGTTTCTGCGTGGGGTTGTAGACACCTTGCCTGATGGGGTGGACGTTCTCGTCCTGACCAGTGACCTTCAAGGCGTGGTGCGGGACTGGGCCGGCGCTTCCCAGCTGCTTGGCGTAGTCCTGAGGAACGAACTTCAAACGCTGATGTCTCAGGGGCTCCTCCCACCACTGGCCCGCACCGGAGCTGTTCTGGCCGGTGACCTTTACTCGGCCCCTGGCGCTGACCAGCGCGGTGCCTCTGGCGATGTCTGGCCAGTTTGGTCTGCGTTTGCGTCGGCCTGCGCCTGGGTGGCCGGCGTTCAGGGCAATCATGACCAGTACAGCCAGGACGTTCATGACCTGCCCAACGCCTGGCTGCTGGACGTAGAAGAAATCGCTCTGGGCGGCCTGCGGATCGCGGGGATCGGCGGTGTGGTGGGCGACCCAACCAAGACCGCGCGGCGTTCCGAGGAGGACTATCTGGCTGCCGCCGAACTGGTGCTGGCTCACTCACCCGACCTCCTTATCCTGCATCAAGCGCCACAGGGGGGAGCCGGACAACGAGGCTGGGCGGCGCTGACCGCCGCTCTTCGAGAATGCCCCGTGTCTCTGACCGTCTGCGGCCATGTTCATTGGGAACAGCCGCTCTTTCGCCTAAGTTCTGATCAGACGGTGCTGAATGTGGATAAGCGGGTCATCGTGCTGACGACCTCACCTCACTTACACAGGTCTGCCGCACATACGTCCAACACGGCGTAATCCTTGTCCTTCTGCACGACCAGTTTCAGGTACAGGGTGCCGCCCTCGTAGGCGTAGCTGTCGCCCGTGGTCGCCGCCAGGTTGGCCAGGGCCACCTTTTTCAGCCGGTTGCGGTTGTCCACCCACCAGTCGCGGTACAGCACCGGCTCGGCGGCGGCGGGCAGCGACAGGCGCAGTGTGTCGCCCGGCTGGCGCCCACTGAAGCCCAGTCGCCACTGGGCGCTGGTGTTTGTTGGGGTCACGGTGTAGGTCTGCCCCAGGCGCGCGGTGGTGCTCACGGTGGTGAAGTTGCCCGGCGTGCCCGTCAGGCTGACCTGCCCGTGGGGCCCGGCCACCGTCACGGGGCCAGGCTTGCCGCCCTTGACGTCCTGCAGCCACAGGCGGGCGTAGGTGCCGGCGCAGACGCTGGCATTCCAGGCGGCGCGCACCTGGCAATCTGGGGCGCCGGCCAGCAGGGCGCTGCCCGTGACGCTCAGGCCCGCTGTGCCCGTCACGCTGCCGTCGCTGTCCACGAAGGTGGCCGACTTATCGCCGTCCTTATCGGCCTGCGCGGCGGGCAGGTACACGCGCTGGCTGCCGTCCAGCCAGGTCAGCCCGCGTGCCTGATTGGCTGGGTTGAGGGGAAAGGCATTTTTCGTCTGGTAGCCCACCCCGCTGGCCTGACGCACGCTGCTGGGCGCAAACGCCGCAATGGCCGCGTCCTGAATGCTGACCTGACCGTCGTAGAACTGAAACCCGCGCACCGGAAACGCAGCGTCCCAGGGCCGGGGCAAGCTGCGGCCCCCCTCGCCCTTGGCTTCCCAGCTTTCAGGCTGGCCCACGTTGGGGGTCTCGCCCACCAGCAGGCCCCCCTTAAACACCGAGAGATTCGAGGCAAAGGTGGCGCCCACGGCGTTGTCGGCCAGGACAGCGTTCAGCAGCGTGTGGTTTTCCCCGCGCAGCCAGACGCCGTGGTCGCGCTGTTTGTAGGCCGTAAAGTCGCTGAAGATGGCGGGCACGGCGGCGCTTTTGGGGTCAGCGGGGGTCGTCACGGGGTCGTAATACGCAGTCTCGGTGGCGCTGCCGTCGGCCGCTGGGCCGTTGTCCACATTCAGGCCACGGTCTCCGCTGTGGGCCACATTGCCACTGAATTCGCCCAGCGGCGTGCGCCGGGGCCAGAGGTTGGTCTTGCTCGCCGCTAAGCCGGTGGGATGCTCGGCCAGTCCGTACCAGAAGCCCGTGCCGTCCACGCCCGCCGCCACGTTGTTCTTGACCGTGTTGGCCGGGTTGGCAATCCAGAAGCCGGACGGGCGCTTGTCGCTCTCCAGCAGCGGGTTCTGGCCCTGCTTGCTGTCGGGCGCCTTGACACGCGTGACCAGATTGCCCTGGATCAGGGTGCCGGTTTCGTCGCCGTCTTCCAAGAAAATGCAGTGGCCCAGCGTGTCGTAGGTCACGTTGTCCTGCACGCGCAGGTCACTGGTGCCGTGCACCACCACGCAGCGGTTGAAGCTGGTGTGCAGGCTGTTGCCGCGCAGGTAAGAGGCCGGCGCGCTGCCCAGCTGGTGAAAGTGCACGGGGTAACGCCGCAGGGTGTTCAGCTGCCCCACCCGCACGAACTCGGTGCCTTCCAGGCGCGCGATGCTTTTCCCCATGACCATGACGTGGGCGCCCACGCGGCTTTGCACGGCGTCCTCGGTGGCTCCTACGACGATGTTGCGGCTCAAGAGGCCCACCTCGGCCCGCTCGTTGACGGCGCGGCCGGCCACCGTGATGGCCTCGCCCCAATGGGTGTACTTCAGCGGCGCACCCAGCGTCACGGTCGTCCCCGAGACGCGCTGCACCGTCACCTGTTCGGTCTGACCGGGATTGAAGTCAGTGCTGGCCAGGGTCAGGCTGTCGCCGCCCTTCCAATCCGGGGCGCGGTCCAGGGTCAGGGTGCTGCTGCCCGCCTTGGCTGTCGCGGCCAGGCGAGTCCAGGGCAGGCGCGGCTGGCCGTGCAATTCCAGCGTGCCGTCCATCACGCCCAGCGCGCGGTCGCCCATCCCCATGATGTCCTCGCCAGGCACCGTGTTGGTCAGCAAAATCTCGGCGTGGTGGGCAAACGGCTGGTCTTCGCGGCCCACCCGCAGTTCGCCGTGCACCATGATCCATTCGCTTTGCAGGGTCAGGTCTTTCTCGGCGAAGTCCAGGGCGCTGCCTGTAGGGATAGTCAGGCCAGCCAGCGCTGGAGGCGAGACGTCCAGAATCACGCGCTTGCCCGCCGGAAGGGTCACAGTGGCGCCGGCTGCTGGTACCGCCCCGCCCCAGGTCGCCGGGTCGCTCCAGGCGCTGCCTGACTGGGTGGGGGCCGGCGCAGGCGAAGGACTCGGAACAGCCGGAGAGGTGGGCGTGGCAGGGGCGGCCGGGCTGGTCGGCGCCGGCTCTCCGCCAGCCGACTGTCCACAGCCAATGAGCAACGCAGACAACGTGAGGGCCAGAGGCCAGCGGTGCTTGAGCATAAAGAGAGTGTAAATGAGCGGTCAGTCAGCCGCCGTGAAGGACTTCGCAGGGCAAGTGTAACCTTTAGCACCGTACAGCACACGGTTTAGCTCCAGAGCCGAAATCTCCCAAACTCAGCAGGATAGATTTTCTATATCTCATAGTTTTCATAGTTAACTTTTTAATTATGAGTCATAAGAAGTTTCGCCCGAGGAGGCACTCCCATGATTCCACTCAGCGACGACAACCTGATCCTCGACACCGACAGCTACAAAAGCAGCCACTTCCTGCAGTACCCGCAGGGCACCACCCGGCTGTTCTCCTATCTGGAATCGCGGGGCGGCCGCTACCCCGTAACACGCTTTTTTGGGCTGCAGTACATTCTCGACCGCTACCTGACGCGCCGTGTTACCGCCGAGATGGTTGAAGAGGCCCGCGCCCTCATTGAAGCGCATGGCGAACCCTTTCCTTACGAAGGTTGGATGCGCGTGGTGAACATGCACGGTGGGCGGCTGCCGCTGGAAGTGCGTGCCGTCCCCGAGGGCACGCTGGTCCCCATTCACAACGTCCTGATGAGCGTCACCAACACCGACCCCGAATTGCCCTGGCTGGTGGGCTGGTTCGAGACCATGCTGATGCGGGTTTGGTATCCAACCACCGTGGCGACCCAGAGCTACCACATCCGCGAAATTATTCGGGTGGCGCTGGAGAACACGAGTGACCGCGCCGCCGAGGAGCTGCCCTTTAAACTGCACGACTTCGGCAGCCGGGGCGTGTCCAGCCGCGAGAGCGCCGGCCTGGGCGGTCTGGCCCACCTGATTAACTTCCTGGGCAGCGATACTCTGGAAGCCCTGCGCGTGGCCCGCAACCACTACAGCGCCGACATTGCCGGGTATTCCATTCCGGCGGCCGAACACAGCACCATTACCAGCTGGGGCAAGGAACACGAGGTGGACGCCTACCGCAATATGGTGACGCGCTTTGGCAAACCCGGTGGCGTTTACGCCGTGGTCAGCGACAGCTATGACCTGAAACACGCCATCAACGTGCACTGGGGCGAAACCTTGAAAGAGCAAGTCATCCAGTCGGGCGGCACCCTGGTCGTGCGCCCCGACAGCGGCGAACCGGCCGCGATGGTTCGCCTGGCCGTGAATGCCCTGGCCGCCAAGTACGGCACCACCACCAACAGCAAGGGCTATAAGGTCCTGAACCACGTACGCGTCATTCAGGGCGACGGCATAGACGAAGGCACCATCCGGCAGATTCTGGGCAACCTGGAAATTGACGGCTACAGCGCTGAAAACGTGGCCTTTGGCATGGGCGGGGCGCTGCTGCAAAAGGTGGACCGCGACACGCAGAAATTCGCGTACAAGGCCAGCGCCGGCCTGATTGACGGAGCGTATCGGGGCATCTACAAAGACCCGGTGACCGACCCCGGCAAGCGCAGTAAGGACGGCGTGCTGGACCTGGTGCTGGAAGGCGAACGCATGGTCACGAAGGCCTACAAAACCTTTGACACCGACTTTCCGGGCAGCCTGATGCGGACGGTGTACCGCGATGGGGAATTGTTGGTAAGAGATACGCTGGATGATGTGCGGGGGCGAGCGTGAGTTCAGTCATTAATGCCGCCGCTGCATTGAAGAGTGCAATAGCCAGCAATGTAGCTCCTTCAGCTGGAACGTCAGCCCGACTAGTTAGTCGATTTATAGAGTCTTACTTTAGTATCAAAGACGATTTGATTTCGGAGATAGATCCGCCCAAGGGGATGCTGTCCTCTAAGCACATCCCTGAGACTTACGATGTGGGAACAGAAGAGCAGTACTATTATTCCGACGATGTTCAGGCAATCGCAGATGAAATAGGTATCCTTTTATCGCTTTGGAGTGAAAATAACTCACAAGGCTCCAAGCTTTCACCCAAGCCTCGGAGGGTTTTTATCTCCCATGGACGCGATGGCGCATGGAGAGAAGTTCAAGAGTTCATCGAAAGAACTCTCAGAATACCAACCCTCGAACTAGCCCAAGAGGCAAATAGGGGGAGAACTATTTTTCAGAAACTCATTGACGAATCAGATAATTGCGGTTATGCAGTTATAGTAATGACAGGCGACGATAGAGTTGAGGAAGAGCAGATCCGCGCACGCGAGAACGTTATGCATGAAATAGGATATTTTCAGGGCAAGTATGGTCCAGATAGGATATGTATATTGCACGAGAGCGGCGTAAATATTCCAACCAATATTCAGGGGATAGTTTATATCCCTTTTCCAAAGGATGGAGTTGCGGCAGCGCTTGGCGGCCTAACACGCGAACTCAGTCATCTATAAATGTCGTCCATACACTTAATTACCAGAGTATTAGATGTCTTGTCCACAGCATCTGATACCGCAAATCTAACTGAAAAATTAGCCAGGCATATTGGTATTTACGGAAGTGGTTTAGCATCTGGCCTACTGGATGAAACCTACCTTTCCTCCCCCGCTTTTCAAGCCAACATTGCCCAAGCTCTCCGCGCGGCCGAAATCGCTGAATCCGACGACAAGCTGGGGCTGATTGCGCGGGCGCTGGCCGGGTGCGCGCTGGCCTTTCCGCCGCCCACACCAGATAAAGTCCAGACCCTGCGCATCGTTGAGGCGCTGTCTATGCGGGAATTTCACGCCCTAGCGGCTGTCTTTGACCGGCTTGACCCGATTGATCCTTACGCCGATGCCCTCCCCGTGGAAGGCGCCTCTGCCCCCGGATTTTCGCGGCAGGAGTTCGAGGCCGCTCTGCTAGGGCTGGGGCAACTGGGCCTACTGATGCGAACAGAGCAGCGGCGAGAGCCCTACGCCTGGGCAAACGAATCAGCAGCGAATGTGCCGGTCTGGCGGCTGACCGCGTTGGCGAGGCAGGTCGCCCTGCTGATACGCCTGCAAGGAGCAGAGCAATGACCTCCAACTGGCTGGACACCCTCTTCCCCAGCAACGCCGAGCGCACCGTGCCCTGGCCGGCGGTCGGCGAACTCGTCACGCTCTACCGCCCCACGGGCCTGCAAGAGCTGCGCTTGGTGGCGCAGAGCGGCTGGCGAGCCTGGCCGCCGCGCCCGCCGGACCAACCGATCTTCTATCCAGTGCTGAATTTTGACTACGCCGAGGAGATCGCCCGCGATTGGAATGCCAAACGCAATGACCCGCCCGTCGGCTTCGTGACGGCCTTTGACGTGCGCGCCGAAGAGGCGACCCGGTACGAGATTCAGGTGGTCGGCGCGCAGGCGCAGCATCAGGAACTCTGGGTGCCTGCCGAGGAATTGGACCGCTTCAATGCCGCTATCGCAGGGCCCATTCGCGTACTGGCCCACTACGCCGGCGCAGGGTACACGGAACCGATCAATCCAGATACGCATCTGCCCATCCACTTTTAGATATGGCCCCTGCACAGGCGTCCCACGGAGTCCCCTATGACTGCATCCGACCTCAACAAAGCCCTGCAACTCAACCGCCTGACGGCGTTCATCGAAGGCCAGGCCGAGGCGCCTGTCGCCATCACCGGCCAGCTCACCGCCGACGGGGTCTACCTGCTGCCAGGGGAAACCCCACCGGATTCGGCGGCCCTGACAGAAGCCCTGGCTTTTGCCCACCACCTCGCGGACATCCTGAGCAGCGCGCAGGTCTACGAATCCAGCGACACGGACACGCCATATGTGCCGTTTGTGCTGCCCCACGCCTTTTCGCCAGCAGCGCTGGCCGAGCAAGCCCCCAACTGGCTGGGGCTCCTTGCTCTGCCCGAAGGCCAGGCGGTCGTGGACATTGATGAGTCGTCTTTTCGCGCGGCCGAGAAGTTAGCGGTCCACGAACAGGACGAGGATGTGGAGGATTACTACGAACCCGAGGAGATAGAGGCCATTCACGCGGCAGCCGACCTCTTCAATAACTCTTCAGACCGCCGCTTGGTGCAGCTGACCGCCGGCTACGTGGCCATCCTGCTGCTGGATCTGGCGCAACTGCCTGGCGGGTTCTGGGCGGGGGTCGCCACCTTGCGCATCGACACCTGACCAAGGCGCGCGGCGGGTTCCAGGCGTGGAGTATGGGCGCGACGCTGTGCTGAGTTCCCCGCATGACCGACAGAATTCCTAAAAGGAGACCCCATGACCCTGTTCGGCCTGACCATTCCAGCTCTCGCCCTCGACCTGGCTGGCGGCCTGTGCGTGCTGGTCAGCCTGTACTACCTGTGGGCCAAGAGCAGCACCTACTGGCACTGGAGCAATGCGTCCCTGCTGCCTTACTTCCTGTTGTTTCTGTCCGGCAAGCAGTGGATGTTTGCGGGCTTGCAGGTGACATACCTGCTGTTTGGCCTGCACGGGCTGTACCTGTGGCACCTGGAAACGCGCCGGGCACGCGGCGAGATTCAGTTCAACGAGCGCGGCTGGTACGGCGTGACCTGGGCCGCCAGCCTGCTGATTTTTGCCTACACCGTCGCCGCAACCGATTTCAGCGCGGCCTGGAACTGGGTGCAGTTTGCGGCCGTCACGTTGGCCCTGGTCGCCAACTTTGGCACCACGCGCCGCTGGTCGTGGTCGTGGCCAGTCTGGGTAGCCGTCAACGCCGTGCAAGCGGTGTACTTCTGGCATCTGGACTACTGGGTGCTGTTCGGGCTGCAGTTCGTGCTGGCGGCCATGAGCATGTACGGCTGGCGGCAGTGGCGGCGCGACGACGCGCGGGAGGTGGCCTTTGCCTGACGTGCCACACCGCTTTCAGCACGGACTGGTTATTGGGAAGTTTGCCCCCCTGCACCGGGGCCACCTGTGGCTGCTGGACACGGCCCTGGCGCAGTGCGAGCAGGTCAGCGTGTGGGTCTATTCCCGCCCAGACTTTCCCGACATGCCCACGCCGCTGCGCCGGAACTGGCTGCGCGAGCTGTACCCGGCGCGGCTGTTTCCGCACCTCACCTTGCTGCCGGACGCCCCCAACCCGCCCCTGAACGACGAACCCGACGCGGTGCATCAGACCTACGTGCGGGGCGTGCTGGAAGGCTGGGGCATTCAGCCGGACGCCGTGTTCACCTCCGAACACTACGGCGACGCGCTGGCGGCCGGGTTGGGGGCGGCGCACGTCTGCGTGGACCTGCCGCGCGCGGCCTTTGCGGTCAGTGGCACGGCGCTGCGGGCCGATGTTCACGCGGGCCGAGCGATGCTGGACCCCAGCGTCTACGCCCACTTTGTGCGGCGGGTGGTCATCCTGGGCGCCGAAAGCACCGGCAAAAGCACCCTGACGCGCGTCCTGGGCGAAGCCTACGGCACGGCGTGGGTGCGCGAGTACGGCCGCGACGTGTACGAACGCGAGCAGGGCGCCCTGTCGCCCGAGCATTTTTTAGAAATCGCGTGGGGCCACCGGGCTCTTGAAGACGAGGCGGCCCGCACGCCGGGCGTCCACCGCTGGGTCTTTTGCGACACGGACGCCGCCACCACCCTGATGTGGTCGTATCTGCTGACCGGCACCGCGCGCCCCGAACTCCACGCCCTGGCCGCCGACTGCGCCGCGCGGTATACCCACACGTTCCTGTGCGACACCGACCTTCCACACGAACAGGACGGCTGGCGCGCCAACACCGAAGTGCGGGCAGTACAGCAGGCCTTTATCCGGCAGGACCTGGGCACACGCGGGGTGCCGTACACGCTGCTGCGCGGCACTGTGGCCGAGCGGGTGGCCGGGGTGCGCGCGGTGCTGGACGCCAGCGCATGAGCGGCGAGCGCGAGGCCGCCAACGCCCGGCAATTTGACGCCCTGGCCTCCACCTACGACGAGGTGGGATTTCTGACGCTGGCGGCGCGGTTGACGGCCACGGCAGCGCAGGTCCGCCCCGACGAGGCCGTGCTGGACGTGATGACCGGCACGGGCACGGTTTTGGCCGCACTGGGCCAGCATGACGGGCCGCTGGTGGGCACCGACCTCTCGGCGGGGATGCTGGAGGTCGCGCGGAGGCGGGTTCCAGGGGCCACGTTCATGCAGGCCGACGCCGCAGCCCTGCCCTTTCTAGCTGCAACCTTCGACACCGTGATCTGCGCCGCTGGCCTGTTTTTCATGCCGGACATGGCCGGGGCCGTGCGGGAGTGGGGACGGGTGCTGCGGCCCGGCGGCCGACTGGTGGTTTCGGTGTTTGGGCGGGGCCTGCTGGGCGAGTTGCCAGGCCTATGGCGGGCCGAGTTGGCCGCTGTGGGCCTCAAGCCGGGAGCGCCGCCTCTGGGCCGCCTGCCCACGCCTGAAGCCCTGACCGGCGTGCTGCAAGAAGCTGGGCTGACCGACACTCGGGCCGATCTGACCCCACATCCCTACACCCTGCCGGACCCCAGCGCCCGGCTGGCCGACATTCGCGCGGGGCTGGAAGGACTGCCGATGCGCGACCTGCCACCAGAAGCACGCCTGGCACTGGACACTCAGCACCGTGCCACGCTCACGCCTCTATTTGCCGCTGGGCCGCTGACAGTCCCGCTGCCCCTCATCGTCGGCACGGGACATGCATCTTCCGGGGGACGCAACGCAGGGGCAAAGTGTCGCGTACTGTGAAGCATGACCAACCCTGACGACAAGACGCCTGCCCCGGCCCCCGATACGGCGCCGTCCTGGGTGGATGACGTGCTGAACTCCTCCAGCCAGGCCGGTGCCCCCACCGATCTGCGGATTTCTGAGGGGCCTCGCCAGAGCGCACCGGCACCGGCCTGGTTAGAGAAGCCGGCGGCCCCTCAGCCCGCCGCCCCCGCACCCTCCTGGGTGGATGAATTGGCGGCCTCGCCCACGGCGCCGCTGCCGCCGTCGTCCCAGCCGCCTGCCGCGCCGTATGACCCGGCCAGTGGCGCCCCCACCAACGACGACTGGGTCACCCGCGCCACTGGCGGCGCGCGCAATCCGACCGTTCCGCAGGGACCGCCGACGGCCCCGGCTGCCAGCCCCCGCCCCTTTGACGCCTTTGGCGACCCCTCGCGCCAGATGGCCCCCTCCTTCGGCGCGGGGCCGCTGTCCAGCGACGTGTCTCAGAAGAAGATGATTGCGGGCTTGCTGGCCATCTTTCTAGGCAGCCTGGGCGTGCACAAGTTCTTCCTGGGGCAGACCACACCGGGCCTGCTGACGCTGGGCGTCAATGTGGGCGTGTGGATTGTGGCCCTGCTGCTGGGCGTGCTGACGCTGGGGGCCGGCCTGCTGCTCACCATTCCCCTGGCCGCACTGGTCAGCAGCGCCCTGGGTCTGCTGGGCCTGGTGGAAGGCATCATCTACCTGACCAAGAGTGACAGTGAGTTCCAGCGCGACTACCTGCTGGGCGGCAAAGCCTGGCTGTAATGCTTTACCTTTGCCAGTGACTGTCAACCGTTTACAGTGCCTGCTCGATGTCCGCCTGTAAATCGGCCAGCGCCTCCACGCCCACGCTCATGCGGATGGTCAGGGGCGTGACGCCCGCTGCGTACCGGGCCGCTTCGGGGACACGCCCGTGGGTGGTGGTCCAGGGGTGCACCACCAGGGTACGCACGTCACCCAGATTGGGGGCGATCCGCAGGACCCCCACACGCGACAGGAAGGCCGAGGGGTCCGGCACCTCAAAGGTCAGCACTGCCCCTTGCCCGCCCCGCAGATAGGTCTGGGCCAAGGCGTGGTGCGGGTGATCCGGCAACCCTGGGTAGCTCACTTTGCCCACCTTCGGATGCTCTGACAGCCAGCGGGCCAGCGCCAACGCCGTCTCGCTCTCGCGCGTCAGGCGCAGTGGCAGGGTTTCCAGGCCCTGGGCGATCAGGAAAGCCGAGTGCGGCGCCAGGGTCATGCCCAGCTGGTGTGCGCCCAGCCAGCGCTGGCGCCAGGCCAGGGCCGCGTCGCCGCGCACGTTCAGGATGCTGGCCTCGCCGCCCTCGGTGAAGATGGGGTTGCGGGTCAGGTCATGCCTGGTCCCCACCGTCACGGCGCCGCCCAGGACGCTGCCGTGCCCGCCGGCCCACTTGGTCAGCGACTGCGTCACGATGTCTGCGCCGTGCTCCAGCGGCCGGCACAGAAAGCCCACGCCTCCGCAGGTGTTGTCAATCGCCAGCAGGGCGCCGTGCTCGTGGGCAATATCGGCAAAAGCTGCAATGTCCGCAATGTCGCCCGCCGGGTTGCTGATCATCTCGGCCCAGACCAGGCGGGTCTCCGGCCGTAGGGCCGCGCGGATGGCTGCCGGGGTGTTCTTGGTCAGCGTGGCCGAGATACCCATCAGGGGCAGGATGTTGCTCAGGAGGCCCGTGCTGCCGCCAAACAGACTGGACGCCGACACCACATGATCCCCTGCGCGGCACACGCTGAGAATGGCGGTGAGGGTGGCCGCCTGCCCACTGGCAACCGTGACGGTGGCGGCCCCGCCTTCCAGGGTGGTCAGGCGCTCTTCGAGGGCGCGCACCGTGGGGTTTTGCAGGCGCGCGTAACTGAGACCCGTGTTCTGCCCAAATTCGGCCTGGGCCTGTTCCAGCGTGTCGAATTGAAAGGCCGCCGCCGCGTGAATGGGAAAGCCGATGGTCTGCCCCAGGCCGCGCGGAATGGCGCTTTGCACGGCGGCGGTTTCGTAGCTCCAGTCGGCTGGTTCGGGGGCGCGGGCGTCGGTCATGCGCCCACGCTACGCCGCGCGGCGGGATAAGGTACGCCCCATGTCCGACCCACCTGGATTGTCGGTTGGCGTGAGTGTGCTGCTGCAAGACGAGGCAGGCCGGGTGCTGCTTCAGCGCCGGGGCGACGACGGCCGCTGGGGCACACCGGGCGGGCGCCTGAACCCCGGCGAAACCTTTCTAGCGGCGGCCCACCGGGAACTGCACGAGGAAACCGGCCTGAGCTGCCCTGGCCTGACCCTCCTGCCGCTGCCGGACGGCCTGGTGGACGGCCCCAGCTTCCGGCACGACTACCCCAGTGGGCAGACCGTGTTCATGGTGGGCCTGCGCGCCTGGGGGATTCTCCCGGCGGCCGCAGTGGAGGATGCCGCGCCTGACGACAGCGGCGAAACGCTGGAGCTGCGCTGGTTCGCCCTGGACGACCTGCCGGCCCTGAGCGGCGCGGTGAACGTGGCGAGCATGAATCTGCTGCGGGCGCGCGCTGGACTGGGGCCGCTGGTCAACTTTGCATGACAGAGAGATGAAGATTCCTTAAGCTGCTGCTGATGAAACGCACCCTCGCTGTCCTGACCGTCTTTAGCCTGCTGCTGGCCGCCTGCCGCCCTCAGCCTGTGCCGACGCCCATTGACCCGGCCACGGTTGAACCTGTCGCCCCCGTGGTGGGGCAGGCGCTGGAGGTGCAGCAGATTCCCGGCACCGTCGAGAGCGCCGCCAAGCAGCTGAACGCCCTGCTGGACCCCAACAACCCCGACATAGATCCTGACCTGAAAGCCCTGCTGGCCGTCTTTGGTCCCGGCAGCGCCATGCCCCTAGACTTGAAGCAGCCCACCCAACTGGGCCGCAGCTTGGTTCAGAATTTTGCCGCCCACGCCCGTGGTCAGCTGCAGGTGCAGGGCGTGACGACGCTGAAGCAGACGCTCCCCACCGGCACGACAACCGTGGACCGGACGGGCCGCTCGACCTACCAGAGCACCCCTGCGGACGGCTACGTCATCATCTTTGAAGCACAGAACCTGCGCGTAGACGTGAAGTGGAAAGTGGGCGGCGCCGCCACCGTGTTTGTTCCAGCCGGCATGGCCTACAACCCCAGCACCGGCCAGTGGAGCCCCGCCGAGCAGGAACTGCCCACCAACGCCAGCGCCACGCTGACCCGAGGCACCCAGGCCGCCGCTGGCGCCACCTTCACCATGACGCCGGGCGAGTGCCTGTCGGCCCTGGGGCCCACCGCTCTGAGCTTTAACGCCTGGGCCGGCCGCGCCGTGAACAGTCCCGCTGCCCTGAAGCTGAACTACGCCTGGACCGACGCCAATATCAGTCTCAGCGGCGACGCCCTGTACACCACCACCAAGCAGAAGGCCAGCCTGAGCGCCAAACTGGACGTGCGCGGCACGACCGTTAACCGCTGCACGCCCGCCACCTTCGCCTTCCGCCCCACCCGCGCCGACCTGACCGCCAGCGCCGAAGTCCCCAGTCACAAGCTGGACCTGGCCCTGTACCTGCGCGACCTGAGCAACCTGGAATTCAGCGCCGACGCCCTGAATGCCCAGAACCCCCTGGCCAAGGTGGGCGGCACGGTCAATGGTCGCCTGAGCTTTAACGGCCGCAGCCTGCTGACCGCTTTCGGGCCGCTGGCCGACGGCGCCGACACCAACCTCCAGCCCGGCGATCAGGTGAAGGTGAAGTACGTCCAAGACGGCAAGTTGGTCGAAACCGACCTACCCGGCGCCCTGGACGGGCTGGGCACGCTGTTCCTGCCGTATTGATTCTCCACCCGACTCTGGCCCCACCCGCGCTTAGCTGGTGGGGCCGTCTTCATAGCGGCCTGAAGGCTGCGGTAACGTGACCCATGCGCATTCAGGACATGAACTGGGACATGGTTGAGGCGGCACTGAGGCGCGATGACCGCTGCGTGCTGCCGCTGGGCTGCACCGAGCAGCACGCCACCCTGAGCCTGGCCACCGACACCCTGCTGGCTGGGCGGGTGGCCCGCGAGGCCGCCGAGGGCCTGGGCGTTCCTGTCTTTCCGACGCTGCCCTACGGCATTACACCGACTTTTACGGCTTACCCCGGCACCCTGAGTGTGAGCGTCAACACCTATCTGGCCCTGTTGGACGACCTGCTCCGTGGGCTGCACGCCCAGGGCTTCCGGCGCATTCTGGTGGTCAACGGCCACGGGGGCAACGCGCCGGGCCAGGGTTGGCTGGGCGAGTGGCTGGCCCGGCACCCGGACGCGCGGGTGCAGTGGCACAACTGGTGGAACGCGCCGCGCACCTGGGCAGCGGTGCAGGCCACCGACGAACTGGCCAGCCACGCGAGCTGGATGGAAAGTTTTCCCTGGACCCGGCTGGAAGGCGTCAGCGCCCCCGAAGAGCGCAAGCCGATGGTGGATCTGAATGCGCTGCGGCAGCTGCCTCCCGCCGGGGTCCGGGCCCTGCTGGGCGACGGCAATTTCGGCGGCCTGCACCGCCGCCCCGACCGCGAGATGCTCCGGATCTGGCAAGAAGCGGTGGCTGAAACGCGGGCGCTGCTGGAGACCGGCTGGGCCTAAAGACCATGTGGGGCTGATCTGATCTAGAGCCAGCGCAACCTCTGAATTCCGGCAAGAGCGCAGCCCACATGGCTTCTCTCTGTTTCGTTAACAAATCGGGAGAACACCAGTTCGCAAGCTCCACGCCTGGAACCCGCTTTTCTTCTTCTCACTCCGCTGCGTAACCGGTCTTGAATCGTTTTGGTCAACACTTCAAGCGGCGTCCGTATGGGTCGATTCGCAAGTCAACAAGACAAGCCGAGGCCCGGCGACTCTAGGGCCGCCTCCTGTGGCAGAGAGCATCTTAGGCCGCCGCACCGATCTCCCATATAGAGAAGACCAGGCTCTTGAGCGCCACATCTCACTCTTGCCCAGCTGCCCTCTTCATCTTTTAGGAACCAGAGTTCGTCTCGGCCCAGCCTTAGTTCTCGTCTAACTCGGCAGCCACAGCGGCCAGTGCACCTGGCCGACCAATCCGAGCGCGGCCGTCCGCTTGCGCCGCCTGGAACCGGGTCGGGTCAGTGCCGAGGCTCTGGACCGCAGCGGCAACCGCCTGCGCCGTGGGCGCGGTAACGGTCAGGGCCTGACCCAGCAGGCGCGTCTGCCGCGCGGCAAACCCCGCCACGTACTGCGGCCCTGGCGTGGGGAAGCCCACGACGGGGAGGCCCAGCCCAGCCGCCTGTTCGTTGGCTGTGCCGGCTGTTCCCAGGGCCAGGGCAGCCCGGTGCAGCACCGCCGAAAAAGCGCCGCGCAGCACCAGCACTCGCGTCTCGCCGCGCCGCAGCCACAGGGTCGCCTCATCCACCTGGCCAGCTGTCCAGCCGGGCAGCGGCGGCAATTCGGCGAATGGGCGGGCAAAGGCCACAGCGGCCTGCCAGGCGGGGAGCTGCGCGGCGGCCTCCAGCATGACCGGCAGGGAAAACGCCGCGTCTCCGCGCTGGCCGGGGAGCAGGGCCAGCACCGGCCGCCCGTCCAGCAGCGGCCCCAGGTCGCGTTCGGGCTCGGGCAGCACATCCATCGCAAAGCCGCCCCGGTACGCGGCATTCACGCCGCGCCGGGCCAGGTGAACGGCCGAGGGCTGGTCCCGCGTGTACACCCGCCGCGCCCGACGGGCCAGGGCCACCTCCCAGGGCATAAAGAGGTTGGCGCCCAGGGCGTTCAGTTCACGCAGGTGGGCCGCCGGGGTCATGCCCTGCGCGTAGAACGACGACACCAGCGGCTGAAGGTGCGTCAGTGGCAGGCGGGGGCCAGCTGCCCGACCAGCTGGCCGCGCCACCACCCGCGCGGCCAGGGTGCCCACCGCCAGCGCGTAGGTGTCGCCCACCACAACCACCCGCGCCACCTGCCCCCCCAACCGCCGCGCCGCCGCCCACTGCCGCAGCGAGACGGTCAGCAGGCCCGCCTGCACATCCGCGCGCAGGTTTGCCAGGCTGCCAAAGGGAAAGCCGCCCGAAGGCAGCGCCAGATGGGGGCCCTGAAGCTCGGCAGTCCCCGCATACGCCGTGCCCGACCCGACCAGCGGGAGGGCCAGCACCGGCCCGCGCCCGGCCCGCGCCAGTTCACACGCCAGCCCGGCCCCGATCAGGTCCTCGGCGTACCCATTGGACACCAGAAGGGTCGCGTCTGTTCGCCGAAAAGTGCTCGCCACGCCCCGTAGGCTAGCGTAGGGTGGCGGCCATGAGTCTCATGGAACTGCGGCGGGTCTGGGGCACGCGCCCGCTGATTGGCGCGGCGGTAGGCGTGCTGCTTCAGGACGAAAGCGGGCGCGTGCTGCTGCAGCGCCGGGGCGACGACGGCCTCTGGAGCGAACCCGGCGGCGCCCTGGAACCAGGCGAGGATTTTCTGACCGGCGCGCGGCGCGAACTTCTGGAAGAAACGGGCCTGACCTGCCCCACTTTGCGCCTCTTGCCCCTGCCGGGCGGCCTGCAAAGTGGCCCTGAGCTGTACCACCGCTACCCCCACGGCGACGAGCTTTACATCGTGGGCATGCGGGCGCACGGCACCCTCCCGGCCGAGGCCCTGAAGGGCGCCCAGCCCGACGACAGCGGCGAAACCCTGGAGCTGCGCTGGTTCGCTCTGGACGACCTGCCAGCGCTGAGCAACAACGCCAACAAACAGTCTATGAACCTGTTGCGCGGCTGGGAGGGCCTACCACCTTTGCCACTGCACCCCACGCCGCCCCCACCGCCACCCGGCAACTTTCTGCTGGACCTGCGAAAAGTCATTGGCCACCGGCCCTGGTTTGCGCCTGGGGCCAATGTGCTGGTGACGGACGAAGCGGGGCGCCTTCTGCTGCTGCGCTGCGGGCACACCGGGCGCTGGACCCTGCCCGGCGGCAGCCTGGAACCCGGCGAGAGCTTCGCAGAAACGGCGGCGCGGGAACTGCTCGAAGAAACGGGCCTGACCGCCGCCCGCCTGGACCCACTGGAGATGTTCGCCGGCCCTGAGTACCGCTTCACCTACCCGAACGGCGACGTGGTGGACTACGTGTCGGTGCTGTACCGCGCTCACAGCGTGACCGGCACCTTAGTTCCGCAGTCCGGCGAGGTGCTGGAGGTGGGCTGGTTCGGTGCGGATGAGCTGCCGGACGACGCCGACCTGAGCGGCGCGCTGATTCAGGCCAATTTGCGGGACTGGAAAAAGCTGAGGGGCCAGCCAAACAGCTGACCCCCCTCGCCTTCTTCTCTGCTTATCCCTTTACCGCTCGCGGATGCTCCAGCCCTGGGCCTTCACGGCCGCAATCTGGCGCTGGAACACGCCGTCAATCTCCTCTTCGGTCAGGGTCCGCTCGCCCTGATAAGTCAGGCGCACCGCCACCGAGCGGTTGCCTGCGCCAATCTGCTCGCCCACAAACACGTCAAAGGGCTCAACCTGTTGCAGCAGGGGACCGCCCTCCTGCCGCAGCGCCGCCGCCACCTCGCCGTAGCTGACGGCCTGCGGCGCAATGACCGCCAGGTCACGCCACGCCGCCGGGGCGCGGCTGGGGTCGCGGAAGGCCCACTCGCGCCCCGGCAGCGGCAGGGCGGCTTCCAGCACGAAGGTCTCGCCTTTCAGGCCGAACGCCTGCGCGATTTCTGGATGCAGGGCACCCAGCCAGCCCACGGACTGCCCGTTCCACACGACCTCGCCGGCAATGCCGGGATGGAGGGCCGGCGGCACTGCTGCGCCGCGCAGTTGCCGCACCTCCAGCCCTGCGCCCAGCGTGCCCGCCAGGCTTTCGACCAGGCCGCGGAAGGCGCGGAAATCGCCGGCTACCCCGGCTTCATGGGTTTTGGCGGCCAGAGGGCCGCGCATCAGCAGCCCCAGGCGCTCGGTTTCGCCGCTGGCCGGGAAAATGCGGCCGATTTCGAACAGTAGCGTGCGCTCGCCGCCGGTCTGCATGGCCGCCGCCTTCAGCAGGCTGGGATACAGCGCGGTGCGCATGCCGGTGCGGTCGGCGGTCAGGGGGTTGCGCAGGCGCACACCGGGCTGCTCGGCGCGGGCCTTCTCAGCTTCCTCGTCGCTGGTGAAGGTGTAGGTCACGACCTCCTGAAACCCCAGTCCGGCCAGCGTGCGGCGCAGCCCTGCGCGGGCCACCCCTTCCCGCTCTGCCCCCACATTGCTTTCGTGGACGCGCAGGGTGGGCAGCTGTTCGGGCAAGTGGGCGTAGCCGTGCAGCCGGGCCACCTCCTCGGCTAGGTCCTGCCAGATGGCCATGTCAATGCGCCACGACGGCGGCACCACACTGAGCTGGTCGCCCTCCCCCTCGACCGCGCAGCCCAGGCGAGTCAGGATGTCCCGCATTTCAGCAGTGACCACATCCATGCCCAGCAGGGCGCGAATCTGGGTGCCCGTGGCCTCAATCCGGTTCGGCACCTCTGGCTGGCCCACCACCGTGGCGCCGGGGTGGACGGTGCCGCCGGCCTCGCCCAGCAGGCCCACCAAGCGGGCAGCGGCGCGGGGCGGTAGCAGGGGGTCTACCCCGCGTTCATAGCGGTAGACGGCGTCGGTTTTCAGGCCCAGGCGGGTGCTCGTGCGGCGCAGCAGCACCGGGTCAAAGTGCGCCACCTCGACGACGACGTCGGTGGTATCGGCACGCACATGGCCGTGGTCGCCCCCCATGATGCCCGCGATACCCAGCACGCCCTGACCGGGCTGCGGCTGGCCGGCGTTCTCAAAGGCTTCAGCCACCGTGGAAATGGGGCGTTCCTGGCCGTCCAGAATGAGCAGGTCCTCGGGTCCTACAGTTTGCTCGTGGCCCATCAGGTCGCGCACGGTCTCGCCCTGGCGGCGGCCAAACGCCACGAGAATCTGGTCGCCTGCCACGTCGCGGCGGTCGTACAGCGCGGTGGGCTGGCCCAATTCCAGCATCACGTAGTTGCTGGTATCCACAATCAGGTCAATGGCACGCATCCCCGAGAGGGTCACGCGGCGCTGCATCCACAGGGGCGCGGGGCCGTTGCACAGACCGCTCACCGTCCGGGCCACGAAATGGTCGCAGCCGAAGCGCAGTTTCCGGGTCGGGTCACGCTCAATGACGCGGCCTTTGTCGGGCAGCAACACGCGAATCTCGCCTTCGCCCTTGGCAGCGGGGCCAGCAGGTGGCTCGTTCAGGTCCAGCTTCAGGAACGCGGCCAGGTCGCGGGCTAGGCCCAGGGCGCTCAGCACATCGGCGCGGTTGGGGGTGACCTCCACATCCAGCACCTGATCGGCGGCCCACAGGTCGCGCATGGGCGTGCCAGGCTTGGCCGTGCCCACCGGGAACAGCATCAAGCCCGCGCTGCTTTCACCCACGCCCAGCTCCTTGGCGCTGGCGGCCATGCCCCAGGACTCCACGCCTTGCAGGGCGCGCACGCCGTAGGTCATGCCGCCCAGTGTGGTGCCAGGGCTGACCAGAGCGACCACCGTGCCCGCAGGCAAACCCACGGCGTTAGGGGCGCCGCTGGCAATCACGCGCTCGCCGTGGGGGCCAGCGTCCAGGGTGAGCCTGGTCAGCTGGGTGCCTTCTATCGGCTCAGCGGCTGTGACGGTCACCAGCAGTACGCCTTCGGGCGGCGCGGGCACGTCTTCGATGCCTTCTAGGGGTAGGCCCAGTTGGGCAAACACAGGTTCCAGTTCAGTCAGGGGCGGCAGGGCGGGAACAAGTTCTTTGAGCCAGGAGTAGGGGATGTTCATAGAGGGGACCTCGGTGGGATTGCCCCCACCCCGGCCCTCCCCCCTGAAGGGGGAGGGAGAAGGGCGGCGGGCCTTAGCTTGGTGTGCGGTCGTTCAGAGCCGTCTGAATTCGTTCCAGTACGCTGGGCAGATTGGTGCGGACTTCGTTGTTCCAGAAGCGCAGGGTCAGGAAACCATGGGCCAGCATGTCGGCATCTCTGGCCTGATCTTCAGGGCTGTTCAGGTGCTGGCTGCCGTCCAGTTCAATCACCAACTGGCGTTCATAGCAGACGAAATCGGCGACGTACCGGCCCATTGGTTCCTGCCGGCGGAAACTGACACCTAATGCTTTGCGGCGCAATTTTTGCCAGAGCAGCAGTTCCTCTGGGGTCATGCGCCGCCGGAGAGTACGAGCTATTTCTGTTGAAGGACTGGTACATTCCCAAGAACCGCCGCCAGATCTTTTGACTCCCTCCCCCTTCAGGGGGGAGGGTTGGGGAGGGGGCGCACGCCGCGTCACCCCGCCAGCCCCCGAACCAGCCCCCGCACCTGCTGGGGTACCAGATTTACGGCGTTCAGTTCCTGCCTGCTGACCCAGGCAGGTTCATACGAGTTGGCTTCGCTGTGGCGCACACCCTCGGGGCCGTCGCCCAGACGCATCTCGCCGCCCTGCCAGGTCACCAGAAAGTAGTGTTCGCGGTTGCCCAGATTCTCTAGAACCAGCACTTCGCGCTCCACCTGAACCGTCAGGTTCACCTCTTCCAGCATCTCGCGAACGCAGGCTTCGGCGGGGGTCTCGTCGCCTTCAATGCCGCCGCCGGGCAGGGTGGCATACACACGGCCTTCTTTGCGGCGGAGCATCAGCAGCACTTGCCCCTGGTCGTTGAGGAGGATGCCCACGGAACGGGGTCTCACGACGCACCTCCCAAAAGCCACTCCACCGCCGCCTGAGCATGGAGGGCGGTGATGTCAAAGGTGGGCACAGGTGAGTCCTCAGGACCGACCAGTAACGGAATCTCGGTGCAGCCCAGGATGATGCCCTGCGCCCCCTGAGCGGCCAGGTCGGCCATCACCGCGCGGTAGCGCTCGCGGGAATCGGCACGGATGTCGTTGCGGCACAGTTCGTCGAAGATGACGCGGTGAACCTCGGCGCGCTGGGGGGCCTCGGGCACCAGCGTTTCAATCCCGAACTTCTCGCGCAAGCGATCCTTGTAGAAAGGCTGTTCCATCGTGAAGGCCGTCGCCAGCAGCCCCACCCGCTCAATGCCCGCCGCTTTCAGAGCCGCGCCCGTACTGTCCACGATATGCAGCAGCGGTATCTCCAGTCGGGCCTCCAGTTGCGGCGCCACCAGATGCATGGTGTTCGTGGCAATGAGCAGAGCGCCCGCACCGGCCGCCTGCAAGCCCTGGGCGGCGTTGCCCAGGAGCTCGGCGGCCTCGTCCCAGGCGGCAGCTTGTTGCAGGGCCACCACCCGCGCGAAGTCAAAGGAGTGAATCAGCAGGGGCGCCGAATGCAGGCCGCCCCGGCGCCCAGCATACGCGGCGTTGATCTGGCGGTAATACTCGGCGGTGCTGGTCCAGCTCATGCCGCCCAGGACACCCAAGAGGCGCTCGGCACTCACCCCAGTTCCCCCCGGAACTGTCCAATCACCCTCGGATCGTTCGCGTAGAAATACCGAATATCGGGAATCTTGTACTTCAGCATGGCAATGCGCTCGGGGCCCAGGCCAAAGGCGAAGCCGGTCTTGCCCTCGTACACGCGCGGCTTGCCGGCCGCCTCGCGCAGATCATCCACCGCCTTAAACACATTCGGGTGAACCATGCCGCAGCCGCCCAGCTCCAGCCATTTGCTCTCGCCGCGCGGGTTGTCCCAGTACACGGCAAAGTCGGCGCCCGGCTCCACGAAGGGGTAATAGCTGGGCTGAAAGCGCACTTTGGCGCCCGCGCCGTAGAGGCCGCGCGCCATCTCGGCAATCGTGCCTTTCAGGTCGGCCATGCTGATGTTGTCCCCAACCACCAACCCTTCAAGCTGGTGAAACATGCTCTCGTGGGTGGCGTCGGTGGCCTCGTAACGGTAGACCTTCCCGCGCACCACGATTTTCAGGTCCGGCTCGTGGTCCACCATGTAGCGAATCTGCATGGGGCTGGTGTGGGTGCGCAGCAGGCGGCCGTCTTCCAGCCAGAAGGTGTCTTGCAGGTCGCGCGCGGGGTGATACCAGGGCACATTCAGCGCCTCGAAGTTGTGGTGCTCGTCTTCGACCTCCGGGCCTTCGACCACCGTGTACCCCAGCCGCTCGTAGATGTTCACGAGGTCGTCGTACACGCGGTTAATCGGATGCAGGCCACCTGCTGGCAGCGGCAGGCCCGGCAGGGTCACGTCAATGGCCTCGCTGGCCAGTTTGGCGTCCAGCGCCTCGCGCTTCAGGGTCGCCTCGCGCTCATCCAGCGCGGCCTGAATCGCCTGGCGCACCGCGTTGATTTCGGCCCCACGGGCCTTGCGCTCCTCGGGGGGCAATTTGCCCAGGGTGCCCAGTTCCTTCGTGACCAGACCACTTTTGCCCACGTACTTCGTCTTGACCGCCTGCAAAACGTCCAGGCTGGCGGCGGCGGCAATCTCACTCACGGCTTCGTGCTGCATGTGTCCTCCTGCGGACCAAAGAAAAACCCCGCCTCGCATGGGTGCGGGCGGGGTGACGCGCTGGACCTGGGGCTCAGGTCAGCACCACCCCAGGGCCGAAAAACGGCGAACGTGGACCAGCCAGGGGTGTCATGCCGCCCAGGGTAGCAGATAGGGCGTGCATGAAGAAACCGCCGGGCTGACCCAACCCGCCAAATGACACACTCATTACATTCACCCTGAGAATAGAGGTCCGATGCAATCCAATCTGCCTCTTCGGCGCGGCCTTGTGCTGCTGGCGTCCCTAGCTATGGTCCTGTCGGCGTGTGGCCGCGCCCCCACCGGGCCGGCCCTGGCCCCGCTGGCGGCGGCCGGCGAACCTGTCCTCAACGAGGTCTACTTCGACGCACCGGGTACCGATACGGGCACCTTCATCGAACTGAAAGGGCCTGCGGGCAAGAGCCTGAGCGGCTACAGCCTGGCGGCCTTCGACACGGCGGGCACGCAGTACCGGACCATCACCCTCTCGGGCAGCATTCCAGCCAGCGGGTACTCTGTGGTAGCGCAGGACAGCACGGTGCCGGGCCGCACGATGATAGATGCAGGCGCCGACCTCAACAATGGCAGCGGCAGCCTGCGCCTGCTCAGGGGCGGCGCCGTGGTGGACGCCCTGGCCTACGGCAGCCCCAGCGCGGGCCGGGGCGAGGGCAGCCCGGCCCCCACCACCGGGGCCGGCAAAGCGCTGGCCCGCGTGCCGGACGGCCAGGACACCGGGGCGAACAGCGCCGACTTCAAGGTGCAGGCGGCCACGCCCGGCACGGCAAACGGCGGGGGCACCGGGGGCGGCACCGGCAAGAAAGTCCTGTTTGACCTCACCAAGGCCGAGGACGCGGGCAACGCCGACTGGCGCATTGACGGGGCCTACAGCGACTATGCGGGCGCCCTGCGGGGCCTGGGCTACACGGTGGCGTCGGTGACGGGCAGCGCCATCACCTCGACTAACCTTGCTGGTGCCTCGGTACTGGTTATTCCTGAGCCGCAAAACCCGTTCAGCGACAGCGAACGCGCGGCCATTCAGGCGTTCGTGCAGGGCGGCGGTGGGCTGTTCCTGATTACTGACCACCGCACCAGCGACCGCAACAACAACGGCTGGGACAGCCCAGAAGTCTTTAACGGCTGGGACGGCAGCACGCCCGCCAGTGTGGCGAGCACCTTTCAGAAGAGCCTGGACGCCGACACCCTGTTTGGCCTGGGCGCGTCGTTCAACTCCAGTTTCAGCGATCCGGTGTATACAGCCACGCCGACCACCTCGCACCCCATCCTGAACGGGGTGAGCAGCGCGGGGGTGTACGTGGGGACCAGCGTAGACGTGCGGGCAGGCACCGCGCTGATGGGTGCAGGCGGCAAAACCTACCTGGCCGTGAACAGTGTCGGCGCGGGGCGGGTCGCCATGTGGGGCGACAGCAGCACCTTTGGCGACAACACGTACTCCGATGGCAGCACCGGCCAGTACAACAACTGGCCCAACCTGAGCAACGCGGCGCTCGGCAAGAACGTGGTGCGCTGGCTGGCCGGCGACCTTTAAGAAACCTTAAACTTTCTGGGCGGCCCTCTGTCCTGGGGGGCCGCGTTCTTTTTGAGCGCCCAGACGCATGCCACCATGCCGCTATGAGTGTGTTTACGATCCCGCCCACCTGTCCGGGTCACCCGCATGGGTGAGGTTCACGCCGAAGCCTACCTGCTGGCTGCCGGGGTGCTGCTCATCATCAGCCTGGTGGTCAGCCGCCTGGGGGGCCGCCTGGGCATTCCGGGGCTGCTGCTGTTTCTGGGCGTGGGCATGCTGTTTGGCAACGACGGCCTGGGCATCCAGTTTCAGGATTACGGGCTGGCGCAGGCCGTAGGCACGGTGGCGCTGTGTTTCATCCTGTTTCAGGGGGGCCTGGACACCAACTGGGCCAAAACCAAGCCGGTGGTCAAGCGCGGCCTGAGTCTCGCCACGGTGGGCGTGCTGGTGACGGCCGGGGTCATGGCGGCCTTTACCCACTACGCCTTCGGCTTTTCCTGGCTGACCGCGTGGCTGCTGGGCGCCATCGTCAGCAGCACGGACGCCAGCGCCGTCTTTTCGGTCCTCAAGGAACGCAACCTGGGCCTCAAGGGCGACATCGACCCCCTGCTGGAATTCGAGTCGGGCGGCAATGACCCGATGGCCGTCTTCCTGACGGTGGGCATTCTGGAACTCATCGCCCACCCTGAGCGCGGCGTCCTGAGCATCGCGCCTCTGTTTCTAGAAGAGATGGTGCTGGGCGCTGTCTTCGGGTTGGTGCTGGGGCGCGGCGCCCTGTGGCTGCTCAACCGCGTGCAGCTGCAGTTTGAAGGCCTGTACTCGGTGCTGACCCTGGCGCTGGCGCTCACCATCTTTGCGGGCACAGCGGTGGCGGGCGGCAGCGGCTTTCTGGCCATCTACATTGCGGGCGTCATTCTGGGCAACGCCGACTTTATTCACAAGCGCTCGCTGATTAACTTTCACGACGGCCTCTCGTGGCTGATGCAGGTGGGCATGTTCCTGACCCTGGGCCTGCTCGTCAGCCCCAGCGAACTGCTGCCCACCGCCGGGCTGGCGCTGGCCTGCGCGCTGGTGCTGGTCTTCGTGGCGCGGCCAGTCAGCGTCTACCTGGGGCTGGCCAACGCCAGGATGCCGCTGAACGAGAAAAGCATGGTGGCCTGGGTGGGCCTGCGCGGCGCGGTGCCAATTGTGCTGGCCACTTTTCCGCTGCTGGCCGAGGTGCCGCAGGCGCAGACCCTCTTTAACATCGTGTTTTTTATCGTGCTGACCAGCGTGCTGCTTCAGGGCACGACCCTGACCCTGGTGGCGCGCTGGCTGCGGGTGCGCGAGGAGATTCCGGCGCGCGCCACCTACCCGATTTCCTACACCCCCACCGGCCATAACAAAAACGAGATGGTCGAGGTGGAGGTAATGCACGGCAGCCGCGCCGACGGCGCGCGCATCGTGGACCTGCACCTGCCGCCCGAGGCCCTGGTGATTCTGATTCACCGCGCGGGCGAATTCCTGATTCCCAAGGGGGCCACCGAACTGCTAGCCGGCGACAGCGTGCTGGTGCTGGCGGGTGATGAGGAATTGCAGGAGGTACGAGGGACGCTGGGCACGTCAACGTAAATCCTGGGCCTTTTCCCCCTCGCGTATCAGTCACAGTTCTCGTGAATCAGAATGCCTGGGCCGTAAGCGGTCAGCACTGGAATCCAGGCTTCGGTCAGCTCATCCAGGCGGGTTCGGTCGAAGGCCAGGAATGCCCGCTCATCGCCAGCCCTGGTGGTGCGCCAGAGCGGAATCTGGGCCACGATATCGGAGAGGTCATTTAAATCTTTTTCCATCCACCCGTTGAACGGCGTACCCCGATAAAGCGGATTGCCGTGGTAGCGCCCAAACATTCGCACCAGCGCCTGCACATGCTGAGGATTAAAAACCGGGACAGCAAAGCCCTCAACGCTTCGTTCCTCATTGGTATGCCCACCGACCTAACTGGCGTACGTCACGCCTGTCGGCGCCTGCACCACAACGGTGGCGCCAGAACCCTCAGTGCCGTCTGGGTCAAGAAAGATATAGGCCAGTTCGTTCTTCACGCTCAGTCATCCTGTCCAGGCAGTTCTGCTTTTTCAATCCACCCCCGCCCACGTCTGCCCTGCAAAGACACGCCGCCCGGTCTCTCTGGGCGGCGGTGTTACCGTGACCCTATGACCAGCACCGCCCAGCCCCCTGCCCAGCCGCGCGACACGGCCGTCTTCGACCTGATTGCCCAGGAAGCCGAGCGTCAGCGGCTGGGCCTGGAACTGATCGCCAGTGAGAACTTCACCTCGGCGGCGGTGCGCGAGGCTCAGGGCAGCATCGTGACCAACAAGTACGCCGAGGGCTATCCCGGCAAACGCTGGTACGGCGGCTGTGAGGTCGTGGACCGCATTGAGCAGCTGGCCATTGATCGCGTCAAGGAACTGTTCGGCGCCGCGTGGGCGAACGTGCAGCCGCACTCGGGCAGCAGCGCCAACCTGGCCGTGTACAACGCCCTGATTGAACCGGGCAGCACGGTGCTGGGCATGGACCTGTCGCACGGCGGGCACCTGACCCACGGCAACCCCGTGAACTTTTCGGGCCTGCGCTACAAGATTGTGGGCTACAAGGTCAACCCCGAGACCGAGCTGATTGATATGGAAGAAGTGCGCCGCCTGGCCCACGAGCACCAGCCCAAGATGATCATTGCCGGGGCCAGCGCTTACAGCCGCACCATCGACTTTGCCGCCTTCCGAGACATTGCCGACGAAGTGGGCGCCATTCTGTTTGCCGATGTGGCCCACATTGCGGGCCTGATTGCAGCGGGGCTGCATCCCAACGCGCTGCCCCACGCCCATGTGGTTGCCAGCACCACCCACAAGACCCTGCGCGGGCCACGCGGCGGCATTATCCTCAGCAACGACCCCGAGTTGGGCGCCAAGATTGACCGCGCCGTCTTCCCGGGCTACCAGGGCGGCCCGCTGGAGCACGTCATCGCCGCCAAGGCAGTGGCCTTTGGCGAAGCGCTGACGCCCGAATTCAAGACCTACGCCGCGCAGATCATCAAGAACGCGCAGGCACTCGCCGCTGCCTTTCAGGACCTCGGCTACCGCGTGGTCTCGGGCGGCACCGACAATCACCTGCTGGTGCTGGACCTGCGTCCTCAGGGGCTGAACGGCACCAAGGCCACCAAGCGGCTGGACGCCAACCACATCACGATTTCCAAGTCCACCCTGCCCTACGACACCGAAAAAATCCTGCACGGCGGCGGCATCCGCATCGGCACGCCCGCTGTGACCACGCGCGGCATGACCGAAGAGCATATGCCGCGCGTGGCGGACCTGATTCACCGCGCCCTGGCTGGCGAGGACGTGCAGGCCGAGGTTCACGCTTTCGCTGGCGGCTTTCCTCTGCCCTGAGCGGCGCCGACTAGAGAGGGGGTGGGGTCTCAGGGCCCCGCCCCCTTTTTGTGAAGTTTTCTTCAATGTGTCATAGTGAACAGCACCATGACTGCGGCCGACGTCACCGGCGACTTCGCGGAGCTGACCTTACGGCTCACGCGGTTGGGGCTGACGGCGCCGGACCTGGGCAGCGCCATGCAGCCGGTGCTGGACGCCCTGGTCACACACACTGGCGCCCAGGGGGCCGGTTATTACCAGTGGTGGGCGCCGGACAACGTGTACCGCGCCCGCACCGCCAGTGGCCGCCTGCCACCTGGCCTGCACCCACGGGGGCTGTCGCCGCAATTGCCGCTGCTGGGCGCCCTGCGGCGCTCGCCTGAACCTGTGTTTATTGCCGACGTGCGCAGTCATCCGGCGGCGCGCACCTTCGCCTTTCCCGGCGTGTGCTCGCTGATTGCGGCGCCCATTCATGACCGGAGCGGGGGGCTGATCGGCGCGCTGCTGCTGCTGGCCTCTACCCCGCAACAGTGGCGCCCCCCCGAGCAGGCGCTGGTGCGCAGCGTCACGGGCGTCATGGCCCTGCTGGCGGCGCGCCTGGACGCCGAGGAACGTGAGCGCGAAGCCCATGAACACGCCCTGCGGGCCCTGGGCCTGTGCCTGGAAGCCCGCAGCGCCGAGACCCACGGCCACACCGACCGCGTGACCCGCCTGGCTGTAGAAGTGGGCCAGGCGCTGTCCCTGGCCGAGGGCGACCTGTGCGCCCTGCGCTGGGGCGCCTACCTGCACGACATCGGCAAGCTGAGCCTGCCCGACGAGATCCTGCACTGCCCCGGCCCCCTGACCGGTGACATGCGCGACCGCATGCGCACCCATGTGGAAGAAGGCGTCAATCTGGCCCGGCAACTGCCTTTCCTCCCCGGCGAGGCCCTGAATGTCATTGCGGCCCACCATGAACGCTGGGACGGCACCGGCTACCCCCAGGGCGTGCGCGGCGAGGCGATTCCGCTGACGGCGCGCATTTTCGCCGTATGCGACGTGTTTGACGCCCTGACCAGCGCGCGCACCTACAAGGCCGCCTGGACGGCCAACGACGCCCTGAACTTTGTGCAGGCCGCCAGCGGCACCCACTTTGACCCGCATGTGGTCCGCGCCCTGACCGGCGTCCTGCACCGCGTCCAGGCGTGAAGGGCCCGACCACACACCACCAGGAAGGGCTGGAGAGGATATTCTTTGCCGCTCTGTGAGTTCCGCACCGGGGGAACTTCGCCTTCTCTCCCGGTCACCTCGCAGAGAAGGCGGCACCTGCCTGGCCACGTCCCCTCTTTTCCCACTCCCCACTGCCCACAACCCACTTCCCCCCTCACGTCACAGACGCGTCACCCGGCCCGCCTATACTCGCCCTCATGAAACGCGCCGCCTTCCTGCTGCTGGGCCTGCTGGCCACCACCGCCGCCGCGCAGCGCACGGTGACCATTGGCCTGGGCTACAACCCCGACGTGCAGTTCACGCCCTTTTACGTGGCCGACAAGCTGGGCTATTTCGGCGCTGAAGGCCTGAAGGTGACCTACCAGCACGGGTACGTCTCGCAGCTGCTGCCCCTGCTGCTCCAGGGCAAACTGGATTTCGTGGTGGGCGACCCCGAGGACGCCATTTTTGCGCGCAACCAGGGCGCCGACGTGCGGTACATCATGACCATGTACCAGAAAAACCCGGTCACCGTCTTCAGCCTCTCGCCGCTGAACAGCGCCGCCGACCTGAAGGGCAAGGCCGTGGGGCTGCCTGGGCCTTTTGGCAGCTCGTACCATGCGCTTCAGGCCCTCCTGGACAGTGCCAATCTGACCGAAGGCCGGGACGTGCGCCTGGCCAACATCGGCTTTACACAGGTGGACGCCGTGCGCGCTGGGCGGGTAGACGCGGCGGTGGGCTACGCCAACAACGACGTGTTGCAACTGGCCCGCACCAGTGGCAAACGCGTGTATACCCTGGATATTTCGGGGGCCTACCCGATGGTCGGTGTGGGGCTGATCGGCAGCGGCAAGAGCCTGCAAGGGGACCTGGCCAAAAAGGTGGTGCGCGCCGCCCAGCGCGGCCTGAAGTTCACGGTGGCGGACCCTGCGCGCGCCTTCAAGCTGGCCCAGCCTGTGTTTGGTGCCAGCGGCAGCCTGGACGTACTGCGGGCCAGCACGCCGCTGATGACCGGGCCGTATACCCAGACGGCGGGCCTGGGCGCCATGAATCCGGCCGCCTGGACCAAGGCGGTGGCGGCGCTGGTGAAGCAGGGCAAACTGCCAGCGGGGGCAAAGGCCAGCGACTACTACACCAACGCCTTTATCAGCAAAACCCTGAAATAAGTGTCTTGTTCAGAGGCCGCGTCCAGCTGGACGCGGCCTCTTTTTGGCTGTTCTGGCCGCGCCTGCCAGATCCACTGCGGGGCAAACAACCACCTCAAGTTCGTTGGCGCCCCCGCCCATTCCAAAGACTCACCCCGTTCGCTCCAGAGCGGGTGGGCGAGGGGTCTTCACCCGCTCTGGGTTCCGTTTTGACATCGGCCAGGCGTGCTAGGCGTGATGGCCTAGCCGCCCAGTTCTTCGTGACAGGGGCCGCTTTTGCCTGCTACGCTACCGCCATCACCGAAAGGAGGTGCTGCCTATGACCAACATCACTGACATCAAGACCGCCCGCGCACACGGAGTCTTTGTTCCTGCCAACAGGAGTGATTTTGAACAACCACGTCTGGCCACCTCTGCCTTCGGGCGGCCCACACGACCATAACCGCAGCGGGCGCCCATGAGCGCCCAGTGGCACCACGCCTCAGAAGACTTCTGGGATGACCACCCTGAAGCCCCGCGCCGCCGGAGCAAAAAGAAGCCGCTCGGGCGCCGCCAACTGGCCCACCTGACCAGCACCGACGACATCGACGTTCAGGACGACATCATTCGCCGCCTGCAAGACCTCGGGCATATCACCGAAGTCGTTGCCGAGCTGAAAAGCGGCAAGGAAGCCACAGCCTACGTGGCGCGCGGTCCCAGAGGCAGCGTTCTTCTGAAGCTCTACCGCGACCTCGAAGCCCGTTCATTCAAGGACGACAGCGTGTACCGCGCGGGCCAGGTGATTCTGGACGTGCGCGCCAAGCGGGCCATGGAAGGCCGCACCCGCAAAGGCCTGGAGATGCTCCAGCATGACTGGGTCAACGCTGAATACGCCCGTCTATGGCAACTGTGGCAGGCCGGTCTGCCCGTCCCCGAACCCCTGGTGGGGCCTCACCCTTACGACTACGCCCAGACCGTTCCCGCCGTCCTGATGCGCCTTGTGGGCATCGAAGACGACATCGCCCCGCGCCTCAGTGACGCCCCGCTCACCCCAGAACAGGCCCAGAGCGCCTGGCGGCAGAGTGTTCAGGGCATGGCGGATCTGCTGCGGCTGGGCTACGCGCACGGCGATTACAGCACCTACAACCTTCTCTGGTGGGAGGACACCGTGACCATCATCGACTTTCCGCAACTGACCACGCGCCAGAACCCGCACTTCCGCGACCTGCTGGCCAGAGACGCCCAGAGCCTCGTGACCAGCTTCCGCAAACACGGCATTCAGGCCGACGCCGACGCAACGCTCCGCGAGGTGCAGCGCCGCGCCCTGGGCCCAGCCCCCACCCCCCGCTTGCTGCTGCCGTGACCGGCACTTCCCGCCGGGCACCCCAGGAATGGAGGTGCCCGGCGTGTTTTGTGGTTGCTGGCTAGAACGCCTGGCACCAAGTAGGCTCCTGCCCGCTCTGTCAGCCTCGGAGTCTGTATTGCTAGGCCGACAGGGTGGCCCGGAGCCGCCAGAGCTGCCCCCAGGCGCCCTGGAGCGTCAGGCGCGTGATGGGCTGGGCCGACAGCAGCAGACTGGTGAAACTCACCTGACCGCCCGCCGCAAACACCTCCAGCGAGCAGGTGTCGAGGATGACCCGCAGCTCTCCCTCTGCCCCAGCAGGCAGCGGGGCCATAAAGGTGCCAGCAAAGCCGTCCAGCCCAGCGGGGGCCGGCCGGGTCAGGCGCAAGTGGCTGCCCTGAACACTCAGGGTCGCCTCCTGGCCCGCGTCGGACCGGAAGTGCACCTCGGCGCCCTCGGGCAGGGTCAGCGCCAGGTCGAGGGCCTGCCCGGCAGAGAAGGAGAACGTCTGCCCGCTGTCCAGGTGCTGGCCCTGGTCACGTAGGTCTGTCAATTCCCGAAGAGGCTGCTGGATCAGCGCCCACTGCCCGCCGCTGCGCACCAACCCCAGTTCTCGCGGCAGGGTCAGGGCGCCGCGCCAGGGGTGGGTGGGCAGGTCGTTGGCGTAATCCCAGGCGTTCATCCAGGCCAGCCAGACCGCGCGCGCTGGCCCCTGCGGCAGGTCGCTGTAGGTGATGGCCGCGTAGAAATCCTTGCCCCAGTCGGCCCAGCGCGCCGGCTGCGAGGGCGTGAACACCGCGCCGTCAAAGGTGCCGACCCAGTACTGCGCGCCTGTGCCGCCCTGCGGGCCACCGGCAAACACGTCCACTTTCATGACCCAGATAGGGTCGCCGTCCTCACTAGGCAAGGCGAACAGGTCCGGCACTTCCCAGATGCCGGCCACCGCGCCGGCCGGGCCAAACAGGCTGAGGCGTGTCCAGCGGCGCAAGTCAGGCGAGCCGTACACGCCAATCTGGCGCTCGTTAGGGTGGGCGACCACACTGATCCACTGCGCGGTGGCGGCGTGCCAGAAGGTCTTGGGGTCACGGAAATCTTGTTTGTGTTCGTCCAGCACTGCGGTCGGCCCCACGAAGGCCCAGTGCGCCCCACCGTCGCGGCTGAGCGCCAGATACTGCGCCTGATGGTGGTCGCCGTTCCCCGTGTACATGGCCACCACGGGCGGGTGCGGGTCGCCGGGCTGGCCCAGCCCACTGGTGTTGTGCCTGTCCACCACCGCACTGCCGGAATACACGTCGTGCCCTTGGCGCCAGGGCAGGGCGACCTCATGCTCTTGCCAGTGCAGCAGGTCTGGGCTGGTGGCGTGGCCCCAGCTGAGGTAACCGTGGTGATTAGCGCGGGGATTGTGCTGGTAAAAGAGGTGATAGTGCCCGCCCGCGTACACCAGGCCATTGGGGTCGTTGAGCCAGTGCTGCCGGGCGGTGAAGTGCAGAGCGGGGCGCAGAACCATGCCCTACTGTGCCGCGCCCCCGATACTGGGCGCATGCCCCGCCCTCTGAAGTTCCTGCTCATGCTGCTGCCGTTTGTATTGGGCAGCAGCGCCGCCCGCCGGACACCGCGTGACCGCTAAGCCCCGCCGTCTGCGCTCGGTGCTGTATGTGCCCGGCGACAACCCCCGCGCCCTGGACAAGGCCCGCACCCTGGGGGCTGACGCCGTGATTCTGGACCTGGAAGACGCGGTGGCCCCCGAACACAAGGCCGCCGCGCGGGAAGGCGTGCAGGCCGCCCTGGCCAGTCCCTGGCCCACCCCAGTTCTCCTGCGCGTGAACGCCCCCGGCACCCCCTGGCACGCCGACGACCTGGCGCTGGCCCGGACGCTTCTGCTGGCCGGCGTGGTGCTGCCCAAGGGAGAAGCGCCGCCCAGCCTTGACCTCCCTTTGCCGGTCTGGACCATGATTGAAACGCCTCTGGGGGTCCTGAATGCCCCAGCTATTGCGGCGGCGCCCGCAGTGGCGGGCCTGATTGCGGGCACCAACGACCTCGCCCGCGCCCTGCGCACCCGCCCCCACCCGTCGCGTGAGGGCCTGCTGCACGCCCTAAGTGCCGTGGTACTGGCCGCCCGCGCCCACGGCAAGGTGCCTCTGGACGCGGTGTTCAACAACGTGCGCGACCCGGACGGCTTTGCCCAGGAGTGCGAGCAGGGCCGCACCATAGGCTTTGCTGGCAAGACCGTGATTCATCCCAGCCAGATTGACCCTGCCAACGCCACCTACGGCGTGCGCCCCGAAGCCGCTCAGCGCGCCCGCGCCCTGCTTGCCACCTGGGACGCCGCCCGCGCCGCTGGGCAGAGCATTGCCACCTTTGAGGGCGCCCTGATCGAGCAGATGCATGTGGATGAAGCGCGGGAATTGGCGGAGGAGGACGGCGGGTAGCGAAGATGGAGCGCGGTAGGGGCAGGGTTGTGGGGAGTGGGCAGTAGGAAGTGGGAACAAAGGAAGGTGAGGAATGAGCAGGGACGGAGGCTCGGACGCTCTCCTCTGCCCACACACAGGGGCCAGGAGAAGCCGCCCTTCATCTGTTCAAAGTCGAACCTACCGAACGCATCAAGCCTTCTTGCCCCGTTCCCCCCCAGGTCCAGGCGAGGCCATTGTGCGCGTAGCGCGCAGGCCCTTGCGGTGGGGCAAAGGATGGCGTCGAGGCCAGACACGTCAACGAACAGAGCAAGCTGGCCGACGCCAGTCAAAACTCTTGCCGAGCGCAGCGATTGCTCCCCCTGCCCCTCTGGGGGAGGGGGCTGGGGGGTGGGGCAAACGCCGTTTAAGAAACCCCCTAACCATCCAAAGCCACCGCCCTCACCTTCCCCCCATTCCCGCCCAACCACACCCGAAACGCCCCCAACCCCTCCTCACTCAGCTCCCCTCTCACCACGCCGTCTGCCCCCACTATCCACGGCCGCCGGTTCGCATCTTCCGGCAGGCCATCTAGCCGGTAGCGCCCCGCCCCCACCCCCGCCAGCCGCGCCGTCACCACATGCGGGTAATACTCCTGCTCAAAGCGCCGCTGCAGCCGCGCCTCGCGCCCGTGGTCTACACCAGAAATCCCGAAAAACAGAAACACAGGCCCAAAGTCCACAAACGGCCGCAGCCGGCGCCGCCGAACCGAGAGGACCTGAAAGGCAGACACCACAGGCTCTGTCATGCGTCTTGTCTACCCCTGAGCCGGCCGGGCATTCCAGCCCTGTCCTATGCTCACCCTATGGACGCGGCGCGAATTCTTTGGCTGTCAGGGGCACCCACCTGACCGCCCGCGCGTGGTCTGTCGCCCCCGAACAGGTGTTCGGGGGCTCTTGCTTGGAGGCGCCCGCATGACTGAATCCTCTGGCCTGACCTGGCTCACCCACTATCCCGGCGACCTGAGGGCAGGCGACGTGCTGCGCCTGGCCCTGACGAGCAAGGTCTACGGCGCAGCTATCGAAACGCCCATCAGTGAAACGCCGCGCCTGAGCGCCAGAACCGGCAACCGCGTGCTACTCAAACGCGAAGACCAGCAGCCCATCTTTTCCTTCAAATTGCGCGGGGCCTACAACAAGATGGCCCAGCTTTCGGCCAAAGAACGCGACCAGGGGGTCATCTGCGCCTCGGCGGGCAACCACGCGCAGGGCGTGGCCTACGCCGCCCAGCGCCTGGGGCTGCGGGCGGTGATTGTCATGCCCGAAACCACCCCCGACATCAAGGTGGCCGCCTGCCGCGCGCGCGGGGCCGAGGTGGTGCTGCGGGGGGATTCATTCAGTGACGCCGAAGCCTATGCCTATACCCTGCAGGCGCAGCTGGGCCTGACCTTCGTTCACCCTTACGACGACCCCCTGGTGCTGGCGGGGCAGGGCACGGTGGCCCTGGAACTGCTGCGCCAAGTCGAGACCGACGGCCCGCTGACCGTGTTCGTGCCGGTGGGCGGCGGCGGCCTGATTGCCGGGGTGGCCGGCGTTCTGAAGGCCCTGCGCCCAGACATCCGCGTGGTGGGCGTGGAACCCGAGGACAGTGACGCCATGTTTCAGTCGGTGCAGGCCGGCGAGCGGGTCAGGCTGGAGCAGGTGGGCATTTTTGTGGACGGCGTGGCCGTCAAGCAGGTGGGCGCCTACACCTTTGACCTGGCCCGGCGCTATGTAGACGACTGGGTGCGCGTGACCACCGACGAGGTCTGTGCGGCCATCAAGGACGTGTTTGACGACACGCGGGCCGTTATGGAACCCGCCGGGGCCCTGGCCGTGGCCGGGCTCAAGCGCTACGCTGCCGAGCAGGAACTGCGGAACGAAACCCTGGTGGCCCTGACCTGCGGCGCCAACGTCAACTTTGACCGCCTGCGCCATGTGGCCGAGCGCGCCGAGATCGGCGAGCAGCGCGAGGCGATTTTCGCCGTGACTATCCCCGAGCGCCCCGGCGCCTTCCGCGCCTTTATCGAGGTGGTGGGGGCGCGGGCCGTCACCGAATTTAATTACCGCTTTGCGCCGCGCGCCCAGGCCCAGATTTTTGTGGGCGTGCAGCTGGCCCAGCCCAGCGAACGCGCTGCCCTACACGCCGAGCTGACCGCGCAGGGCTACCCGGTCCTCGACCTGACCGACGACGAACTGGCCAAAGTTCATGTGCGGCATATGGTGGGCGGCCGCGCCCCCGAGGCGGCCCATGAGCGGGTGTACTCGTTTACCTTCCCCGAGCGGCCCGGCGCGCTGCTGGCCTTCCTGACCCACCTGCACGGCCGCTGGAACATCAGTCTGTTTCACTACCGCAACCACGGCAGCGCGCACGGCCGGGTGCTGGCCGGCCTTCAGGTGCCCCCCGGCGATGAGACGGCCTTTGCGGCGTTTCTGGCCGGCGTGGGGTATCCGGCCACCGACATGACCGCCAACCCCGCGTACCGCCTGTTTTTGACCTGAGGCGGCCAGAGCCCAGGGCCGCACATAAAGGGCACCTGGGGCCGTCCTCATCCTGCGCGCTTCTGGACATGGCCAGATGGAGGACATGGCAGAGTCTGCGACCACTTCCAACGCGGTGTTGCGCCTCAGTGGGGCGTGGCAGGGCGAAGCCACCGACCCGGCGCGTCAGTTTCAGGGCCAGGTGTTGGTCTCCAGCCTGGAAGCGCTTCCCGAGGGCACGGCTGTCGAGGTGAGTTTCCAGGACAGTGGCCGCCGGGTCAGCGGGCCAGGCGACCACGGCGCCTATGTGCTGCGCGCGCTGGGACAGTCGTGGCCTGTGCTCCGCCTGACTCAGCACCCCAGCGCCGTGGGCCAGAACCGCGATGACCGGGTGCCGTCGTCCGAGTGGGTGGCGGAACTGGTGGTGGGCCGGCCAGGCACCTGAGCTTGCGCCGCGCCGGGCCAGCTGCTTAGGCTAACCCATGTCGCCTTACCGCCTGCTGGACGTGCCCCCCACCGACCCGCGTGTGCAGGCCCTGATGAACGCCCAGCAGCGCGAACTGCGGGCGCTGTATCAGGACACCGATGAGCGCACCGAACCCTTTGACCCCATGACCCTGACGGGCGAGGGCTGCGTGTTGCTGGCCGCAGAGGAAGAAGGGGAGTTGGTGGCCTGCGGCGCCCTGAAGCGCTGGGACGCCGAATCGGCCGAGGTCAAGCGGATGTATACCGTTCCTGACGCCCGTGGGCGGGGCATTGGCCGCGCGCTGCTGGAAGAATTGCAGGCGCGCGGCCAGGCCGAGGGGTACGCCCGCCTGGTGCTTGAAACAGGTGACCAGCAGGCGGCAGCCCTAGCGCTGTACGAACGCGCGGGTTTCCGGCGCATTCCCAACTTCGGGTATTACGAGGGCATAGAGAACAGCCTCTGCTTTGCCTTGCCGCTGAAGCCCGCCTGAAGCGTTGTCGCATCCGGCTTTGCCGCGAGGGAGAAGGTCGAGTATGGGGAAGGGGCTCTTTCGCCTCTCTCCGCGTTGACCACACCCTCGAAGAAGGCTCGGTGCGGCCACTCCTTCACCCCTCTGGGCGGCCCAGGGCCGTCGGTGGATAAAGCCTCAATAGCGCTGGGGACTGTGATCAGCCTTGCCTGCCCGGAATCTGTCACGGTGGGCCATGACCTTCCTTAGTCCCGCCACTCACGCCTGTATTGACACCTGCTTGACGTGCCTGAGCGCCTGCGAAACATGCGCCGCCACCTGCCTGAATGAGCCGGACCTGGAGATGATGCGGGCCTGCATTCGCCTGGACCGCGACTGCGCCGACCTGTGTGCCCTGACGGCCCGGCTGCTGCTGCGGGGCAGCACCCTGCACCCGCAGGCCTGCGCCCTGTGTGCCGCCGCGTGTGACGCCTGCGCCGCCGAGAGCGCCCAGCATCACTATGACCACTGCCAGCGCTGCGCCGAAGCCTGCCGCCAATGTGCCCAGGCGTGCCGGGTGCTGGCGGCGTAAAAGTCGCCTGTTGTTTCCCAGCAACCCGGTAGGGTGGGGCTGTGAATGCCAACTGGGCGGGGGTGGTGCTGGGGGCGGTGGCCGGGGCGCTGTATGGCCTGGGCGTGTACCTGTGGCTGCATGTGTTACAGCGCAGCAGCGAGGGAGCTGCCGGCGTCATGGTGGCGTCGTATCTGTTTCTGGTGCCGTTCGTGCTGGGCCTGCTGTCTGCGGCGCTGGCGCTTCGCCCCCGGCCCACCTTGCCCCCGCCAGAGCCCGACGCTTTTGGCGAGGTCCGCGCCGCCCAAGCTCCTGGTCTGCTGGCCGCCCTGGGGGTGGCGGCGCTCTCCACCACCGTCTTTCTGGTCACGGCCCTGGTGCTGGGGTTCGAGGGCGTGCTGTGCGCCTTTCTGGCTGCTCCGGTGATGTACGTCATGGCGGGCCTGGGGGCCGCGCTGGCATACGGCCTGCGGCGCTGGTGGGGACGGGGCCAGGCCGGCGCCCTGCTGCTGACCGCCGCGCTTCCCGCCCTGCTGGGGCCACTGGAAGGGCGGCTGGCCCCGCCAGTCGTCTACCGCGTCGTCACCAACGACGTGCTGATTCAGGCGCCTCCTGAACTCGTGTGGACCCAGATTCGCAGCGTGCCGCGCATTGAAGACCGCGAGATTCGGGCCGGCTGGGCGCACGCGGCCGGGCTGCCGCGCCCGCGCGAGGCCGTGATGAGCCGCACTGGTGTGGGGGCCGTCCGCACCGCCACCTTTGACGGCGGGCTGAGCTTCACCGAGACCGTGACCGACTGGCAGCCGGGGCGCCTGCTGTCCTTCCGCATTCAGGCCAGCGACCCCGGCCAGCTGGACCCCCACGTACGGGTGGGTGGCCAGTTTTTCGACGTGATCAGCGGCACTTACCGCTTGGAAGAACTCTCGCCCGGCGTGACCTTGCTGCACCTGAGCAGCACCCAGCGGGTCAGCACCCATTTCAACGGCTACGCCGCCTACTGGACCCAGGCCATTATGCGCGACCTGCAGCGCACCATTCTGGAAGTGGTGCGTGACCGCACCGAAGCCCAGGCGGGCCGAATCTGAGGGCCGCTTTCCACTGCCTTGTTGACGGGACCACACCCCTCTCCAGTCCACGAAATCCCCTGTTTTGGAGCAGAGACCCGCTCGGCAAGTCTACACGCCCCAGGCGACATCAAGGGACAGTTCATCGGTGACTCCAGGGGCCGACTTGAGGACCCCAAGCATGTCCCGCCGCCCCTGACTGCACGCCCTCACACTGGACGCCCGGTTTCGCTTTGGCCTATACTGATGCGAGGTTGTTATGCTTAGAGCAGAAATCATCAGTGTAGGGACGGAACTGCTGTTCGGAGAAATTGTGGACAGCAACGCCGCGTTTCTGGCCAGAGAGCTGGTCGAGCGCGGCGTGACCCTGCACCGCAAAACTGTGCTGGGCGACAACCTGCCCCGCCTCACCGAAGCCATTCAGACGGCCCTGGGCCGCGCCGACCTGCTGATTCTGGGCGGCGGCCTGGGACCGACCGACGACGACCTGACCCGCGAGGCGATTGCCGCCGCGCTGGGTGAAATCCCCCACGAAGACCCCGACCTGGTGGCGTGGCTGCGCGGCCTGTACGAGTCGCGCGGGCGAACCATGCCCGACCTGAACCGCAAGCAGGCCTGGCTGATTCCCTCGGCCCAGGCGCTGCCCAACCCTATTGGCACCGCGCCGGGCTGGTGGGTGCAGACAGGCGGCCAGCACATTGTGGCCCTGCCCGGCCCCCCGCGTGAAATGCAGCGGATGTGGCGTGAGCAGGTGCTGCCCCGGTTGCCGGCGCCAGCGGCGGCGCTGCGCCACACCACCCTGCACACCTCTAGGATTGGCGAGAGCAACCTGGCCGAACGGCTGGGCGACCTGACGCGCGGGGCCAACCCCAGCGTGGCCACCTACGCCCGCCTGACCGGCGTGGACGTGCGCTTGGCCGCCAGTGCCCCCACCGAGGCCGAGGCGCTGGCCCTGCTGGGTCCCGTGCGCGAGCAGGTACGCGCGGCTCTGGCCCGCTGGACCTGGGGCGAGGACGACCAGACCCTGGCCGGCGCCGTGGGTGAGGCCCTGACTGGGCGGACCCTGGGCGTCATTGAAGCCGGCAGCGCGGGCGTGCTGTGTACCCTGCTGGCCGACCAGCCAGGCTTTCTGGACGCTGCCGTGACCCAGGACCACCGCCGCTTGATTACCCTGGGCCTGACCCCGGTGACCCTGCACGACCAGGGCCTGGTCAGCGAGCAGGCCGCCCGCGAACTGGCGGCGGGCGCCCGTGAACACCTGGGGGCCGAGGTGGGGCTGGCCGTGGTCACCTGCACCGCAGGCGAGCGTGCTGGCCAGGCCTACGCCGCGCTGGACACAGGCCAGAATGTGGAGGTCACCCAGGTGGACTGGCCCGGCGAAGCCGCCCAGATCCGGGAACGCGCCGCCGTCTCGGCACTGGCCCTTGCGCTGCGGGGTCTCCAGGCAGAAGGATGGCCGGCGTGAAGCTCAAGAAGACCTCCGCCCGCCCACCGCAGGCACCCGCCCCCAAGAGCGCGGTGCCCCGGACGGCGGCGCGCCCCAAGCCCGAAGCAGCGCGTTCCCAGGCCATGCCTACGCCCACCCCCAGCACCGAACCGCACGTTCCCGGCACGCAGCGGCTGTTCTATGCCTTCAAGGTGCCGGCCAATCTGGTGGGGCCGCTGCGCGAGGGCCAGCGCAAGCTCAAAGGCAACTGGCGCATCGTGCAGGGCGACCAGCTGCATGTCACGCTGGCCTACCTACCCGCCGTGCCGCCCGACCGCGTGGACGACCTGAAGCGCCTGGGCACCCGCCTGGTGCAGGAGCTGGCGCCGCTGACCCTGCATCTACGCGGCACCGGGTACTTTCCCAACGAGGGGAGTCCACGCGTGTGGTTTGTCAAGGTCGAAGGCGAGGGCCTGGCCGAACTGGCCGCCGCCCTGCGCGACGGCATTCACGCGCTGGGCCTGGCCACCGACGACCTGCCGTTTAAAGCCCACGTCACGCTGGCGCGCAAGAAAGGCCCGGCGCCGCGCGTGCCGCCGCTGGTGTTTACCCAGCAGTGGCCCGCAACCAGCGTCACCTTGCAGCGCAGCATTCTGCGCAAAACTGGCCCCATCTACGAAACCGTGAGTTCCTTTCGCCTGCGCGGCGAAACGCCCCCACCCCCCGAAACCGCCCTCACCCCTGTTCAGGAGACGCCATGAGCAAAGAAAAAGAAATCGCCGCTACCCCCACCGACGCCAAGGAACGCACCAAGGCCATCGAAACGGCCATGAGCCAGATTGAAAAGGCGTTCGGCAAGGGCAGCATCATGAAGCTGGGCGCCGAAAGCAAACTGGACGTGCAGGCCGTATCCACCGGCAGCCTGAGCCTGGACCTGGCACTGGGAATTGGCGGCGTGCCCAAGGGCCGCATCACCGAGATTTACGGCCCGGAGTCCGGCGGCAAGACCACGCTGGCCCTGAGCATCCTGGCCCAGTCGCAGCGGGCCGGCGGCACCTGCGCCTTCATTGACGCCGAACACGCCCTGGACCCCGTGTATGCCCGCGCGCTGGGGGTCAACACCGACGAACTGCTGGTGTCGCAGCCCGACAACGGCGAGCAGGCGCTTGAAATCATGGAGCTGCTGGTGCGCAGCGGCGCCGTGGACGTGGTGGTCGTGGACTCGGTGGCCGCGCTGACCCCCCGCGCCGAAATTGAAGGCGAGATGGGCGACAGCCTACCGGGCCTGCAGGCCCGCCTGATGAGCCAGGCGCTGCGCAAGCTGACGGCCATCCTGAGCAAGACGGGCACCGCCGCCATCTTCATCAACCAGGTGCGCGAGAAGATTGGCGTGATGTACGGCAACCCCGAAACCACCACCGGCGGGCGCGCGCTGAAGTTCTACGCCTCGGTGCGGTTGGACGTGCGCAAGATTGGCCAGCCGATCAAGGTCGGCAACGACGCCGTGGCCAACACCGTGAAGGTCAAGACCGTCAAGAACAAGGTCGCCCCGCCCTTCAAGGAAGTCGAACTCACCCTGGCCTACGGCAAGGGCTTTGACCAGCTCTCGGACCTCGTGGGCCTGGCGAGCGACATGGACATCATCAAGAAGGCCGGCTCGTTCTACTCCTACGGCGACGAGCGTATCGGCCAGGGCAAGGAAAAGGCGATTGCCTACATCGCCGAGCGCCCCGAGATGGAGCAGGAAATCCGCACCCGCGTGCTGGGCGCCATCAAGGATGGCCGCGACCCGCTGGCGGCCGTGCCCACCGTGGCTGAATAAGGGGAAGCAAGCAACGCCGCGCGGCATTCAGTCCACGCGGCGTTGTGCTGCCTCTTGAAAGCCTGCGAATCAGTCCGAGGAGCCGTTCTCTGCTGGAGAAGTGCTTGTCGCCTCCGTACCTGTATCCTGCGAGTCTTTGCCGTCACCGGTCACCCGAGCCAGGGCAAAGGTCACGAGGTCCCAGGCATTGCGAATCCCCATGACCAGCAACACCAGGGCGGTCAGTCCGGTGAGATTCAGGGCCGCGTGCGAGTGCCTGGAGAGGGTCAAGGTGCCCGACCACAGCAGGAGCACGCACGCTCCTATAGGCGCGGCGGCGTACCACAGCCAGTCGGCCAGGTCCCAGCCGCGCATCTGCACGCGGCGGTGCAGGTGGCGCAGCACCACCGTCAGGTACACCAGGCCCAGACCTCCGGCACTGAGCAGCAGGGTGCCCAACCACTCGCGCGTCAAGCTGGGGATCAATAGGGCGGCGCTGAGAACCAGATTCAGCACGAAGGCCAGCAGGGCGGGGTCACTGTGCATACGCAAAATGGGCAACCGCTGCCGGTCGGTGGCGCGTTCACCTACAGTCACCGCCACGAACATCAGGCCTGCCAGTGTGGCGCCGGCGGTCCCGGTCAGCAGATAAAACGTCTCCCATTCCCGCACCAGCGTCTGAAATTCCTGCATCTGGCCCTCCCCTGTCTTCCTCCCCCATTGTGCCTATCTTCCACTGCACCTTTCGGCGGATGCCTGCGCCGCCCCTATGCGGGCACACTGTAGACACGCTTGGGGCCGGGGTTTCCGCACGGGAGACATTGACAGCCCTGCCCACAGCAAAGCCCCCACCCGAGTGAAGGTGGGGGCTTTACCGTGCAGCCAACGGACTGCCATTGATTTCTGGAATAACCGAGAAGGAGAGTGGCTGCTGCCGCTTCAGCGCTGTTGCCAGGCCCTCTCTTTCTCTGTCTTCCAGCGAATTCGCAGCACTGGGTCACGCTGCTCTACAGCTCGGCGGGTGCTCTTAGGCGAGTCAAACCCGAAGCATGTTTCGGAGTGGAGCAGACTCCGTCTTACTTCCGAATCAGGGCCCAGACGCCGGGCAGCAGCAGCGCGGCCAGCACCAGCTTCAGGGTGTCGCCCAGCAGGAAGGGCGTCAGGCCAGCGGTCAGCAGGGCGCCGCCTTTCAGGCCAGTCAGCGTCGCCAGGACCGGCAGGCCAAAGGCGTAAATCACGGCGCTGCCCGCCAACATGGCCAGGCAGGTGCCCAGGAACTTGCGGTCCAGCGCAAAGCGTTCCACCAGAAAGCCCACCAGCGCGGCGGCCAGCGGGTAGCTGACCAGGTAGCCCAGGCTGGCGCGCAGGCCACCCGTGGTGGGGGAATACAGGCCAGCGCTGCCGCCCGACAGGATAGGCAGCCCCGCCGCGCCGGCGGCCACATACACGGCCAGGGCCGCAAAAGCGCGCTTCCAGCCCAGGGCCGCGCCCACCAGCAGCACGCCCAGGGTTTGCAGGGTCAGGGGCACAGGCTTGAGGGGAATCTCAGCCTGGGCCAGCACCGCAACGAAAGCGGCGCCGCCCAGCACCAGCGCGATATCGCGGACCAGGCTGCGGGAAGGAACGAGGGTGCGGGCCAGGGTGGGGTGCAGAACAGTCATGGGAAACTCCTTTGAACAGAGAGGCAGAAAAAGAAGGCGGTAGGTGGTCAGGCGTGAGCTAAGGCGCTGGCCCGTCCAGGGTGCCCACCAGTTGCACGTCCCCGGCGCTGATGGTGCGCAGGCCGCTGGCCGTCTGCACAAGCAGGCTGCCCTGGGGGTCAAGGTCGGTGGCTAGGCCCTCCAGCAGGCCCGCCGGGGTCTGCACACGCACGGCGCGGCCCAGGGTGAGGTTGTGGGCACGCCAGGCCACCAGAATCTCGGCGGCCGGGGCGGTCAGCCAGGTGTGCAGTTCATGCAGCAGCCCCGACAGCAGCGCCGCGCGGGTCAGGTCAGGGCGGAACTCGCGCAGATGGGCTGCTTCTGGCGGCGCCGCCGAAACATTGATGCCGATGCCCAGCACCGCCCGCCGCGCTTCCTCGCCGCGCAGGTCGGCCTCCAGCAGAATGCCGGCCAGCTTGCGGCCGTCTTCGGTCAGGAGGTCGTTGGGCCACTTCAGGCGACCAGCCCCGGCGGCGCGCGCGGTGGCCACGCCCGCCGCCAGCGGCAGCAAGGCCAGTTCGGGCAGCGTGAGCGGCGCGCCGCTGGCCCCCTGCCGCAGCAGCACCGAGAAGACCAGCGTGCCGTGGGTGGTGTCCCAGGCCCGGCCCCGACGCCCACGCCCAGCAGTCTGGCGCTCGGCCACCACCACGGCGCCCTGGGGCGCGCCGCCCGGCGCCTCATCGGCCCAGGCGCGCGCCTCATCCTGGGTGCTGGTCACCGTGCCCCGGTAGCGCAGGGCGGCGCCCAGCAGACCGCCAGCGCGAACGAACTGCGGCGCGGGTGTGCCGGCCGCCAGCGCGTAACCCGCGCGCGAGACCTCCACCGGCACGCCGCTCTCTTGCAGGCGGCGGGCCAGGGTATTGACCGTCACGCGGCCCACGCCCAGCGCCTGCCCCAGCGCGTCCCCGGTCTGGGGCGCGGCAGTCAGCAGAGGCAGAAGGCGGTCGGGCATGGCCGTTCAGGGTTTTACGCGCTTTGCTGAACGAAGGCAATGAACCGGGTACAGAGTTGTGAGCTTGAGGGGCGCCGGGGCGGTCATCCGCCCGTCACACTGGCTTTGATAAACTGGCCCTATGACGATGGTGCGGCAGACCAAGCAGCGCTCGGCCGTGGTGGAGGTGCTGCGCGCCGCCCGCTCACACCCGGACGCCGCGTGGATCCATGCTCAGGTGCGCGCGCAGCTGCCCAGCGTGAGCCTGGGCACCGTGTACCGCACGCTGGACGCCCTGGTGCGCGACGGCGTGGTGGTCACGCTGGAGCGCGCCGGTCAGGCCACCCGCTACGACTACAAGCACGAAGGCCGTCCTCACCACCACGCCGTCTGCCGGACTTGCGGCGCCATTTTTGATGTGGACGCGGGCGACGTGCCGGCGCTGCCCGCTTCGGCCCTGCCGGCCGGGTTTCAGGTGACCGACGTGCGCCTGGAATTCATGGGCGTGTGCCCCGACTGCCAGCGCGGCTGAGAAGCGGTTCCACCGCTCCTGCCTGGAGGCGAGAGGCTCTAGTAGGACTCCTGCGGGTCAATCCCCTTGATTCACAGTCAGACGGCGCAAGCCATCCTCACCGTCACTGAAGGCCACCACATCACCGCCTTCCAAGTGCAAGACAACATCAAACCACCGGCACTGCTCGTCGAGTTCAAGGAGCCAGTTCGGATGCATGATCTCCAAGTCAACGGCAACGGGGAGGAGGAAGAGCGTGGCGCGAAGCGGGAACGTGCGGTGCGTCAGCACGGCGGTTATCCAGGTGGCGCGGTCAGTGCCGTCATGGTGGGGACGCCAGACCTTACCTGTCGAATGGTCGATTCGCATGAAGGCCTGCCAGTGCGGTTGAAAGGATTGGGGGAAGGCGGCGACTTCATACAGGTGCAACACCTGAGCAGAGGGTGTCTTGGCCAGGAGGGCTGTCGCGTGTCTCTTCGCCTGAAGCAATTGGGCTTTGTGCTGAGCAGGCGAGCGCATGTGCTTCAGTGTAAATATGTTAGCTCAAGCGCCTGCAGGGCGCCACACTAAAGTGTCAAAGTCCTGCTCACTCCTATGAGCACAGCCTCCCAGGCTACGCGCTGTAAAACAATGGAGGGCGACTCTCCATCCCTCTGAACACCACTTCAACACCCCGCCACTGGCCGCCCCACTGAACGGCGTTCAGACCCGAACGACGCCCAGACCTCAACCGTTTAGGGTGGGGCATGGAAGAACTGGTTTCGCTGGGCCTCTTTGTGCTGCTGGCCCTGCTGGTGCTGCCGGTGGTGGCCTTTGCGTATGCCCGCGCAGCTCGGCGGCGGGTGCGCGACCTGGCCGCCGAGTTGGACGCCCTGCGGGAGCGCCAGCACCAGCTAGAAGCCCAGGTGCGGCGGCTGGGTCGTCCCGGAGACCGGGCACCAGAGGCCCCGCAGGCGGCGGCCGTCACACCAGTTCCGCTGCCCGCGCATGAGACTCTGCCGCCGGCCATCCCGGCAGCGCCAGAACCGCCGCGCTGGCCGGAGGACGACCGGCCTCAGGCCGCGCCGCCCAGGCCGCCGCGCGGACCCTCGGTGTGGGGTCCAGAATTCAGCCAGGCGCGCATCAGCATTATCGGCAGCCTGCTGGTGCTGGGAGGCCTGGCGTTTACCCTGCGGGCCCTGGGCGCCCCGGCGTGGACCCTGCTGCTGCTGGTCTTTACGTTCGGGGGCGTGCTGTACGGAACGGCGCGGCGGGTGCCGTGGCCAGTCTCGGGGGCGCTGCGCGGCCTGGGGTACGGCGTGGCGGCCCTGGGCCTGGGCAGCGCCGCCCAGAGTGTGCCTGACACCTGGGGACCGGGGGCGGTGCTGCTGGGCCTGCTGCTGCTGAGCGGCGCGCTGGTCTGGGACAGCCTGCGGCGGCGTGAACCGCTGCTGGGCGCCGTGGCCGTAGGCGGCGCCGCCCTGAGCACCTGGATGCTGACCGACGACCTGGGCTGGGCCTCCATTCCGGCGGCCGGCGCCGCGCTGCTCCTGGGGGCCGTGGCGGTGTGGCCAGGCCGCGTGGCAGGCGTGACCGACCTGCCAGTGCCTGCCAACCCGCCGCCGGGCACCGCCCACCCAGGCGCGCGTCCCCTGACCCTGCTGGCCACGGCGGCGGTGCCGGTGGGCTGGCTGGAGGCGGCCCTGAGCCACGCCGAGGCCGTCACGTTTACTGGCTGGCTACAGCAGGGCCTGAAGGTGGAGGCACCACTGGGCCTGTGGCCCTGGCTGGCCTTCACCCTGCTGGCCCTCACTGTGCCAGCGGCGCTGCGCGGCGGCCCTGGAGGCACCCCACCGCGCCCAGCCGAGCGCCTGACAGCGGCCGGGGCCACCCTGCTGCCCCTGACCCTGGTGGCGCTGGCGGTGGGAACGGCCCTGAACGGCGCCCCTGTGCTATCCGCCACGGCGGCGCTGGGCCTGGGGCTGGCCCTGCTGCCCGCCGCGCTGGCCTGGCCCGGCTGGCAGGCGCGGCGGCAAGCCAGGCCCAGTGAAGGCGCAGAGCCTGGCCTGGCATCCACCCTGACCAGCAGCCTGACAGCTGGGGCCACCAGTGTCCTGGGCGCGGCGGCACTGGCCCTGCTGGGCGGCGGTGCCCAGTGGACGGCCCTGTCGGGCATCGGGGCGGCGCTGCTGGCGCTGGGCCTGGCTGGGCACTCGCGCACCTGGGGCCGCGTGGGGGCGGGGGTGCTGGCCTTCAGCGCCCTGTGCGCCGCAGGTCCCTCGGCTGAAGTCCTCAGCGGCGCCGTAGACAGCTGGCCCCTGAACGAACTGGACACGGCGCTGCTGACTGCTCCGGCCCTGGTAGCAGTGCTGGGAGCATTACGACTAGGCGGCAGTAGATGGTGGTCAGCGCCCCGCCCGGTTATCCCGGCGCCCAGACCAGAGGTCACCCCCCTGCCGCCGCTGCCGCGCCTGACTGGACCGCTGCTGGGCCTGGTCGGTGCGGCGGCCGGCACCCTGACCCTGGCCGCCGTGGGGACCTGGCCACTGGCCCTCTGGGGCGCGCTGGCGGCGGGGGCGGCTCTGCTCCTCCGCCGGACGGCGCCCGGTGGGGTGGCGCTCGTGGCCCTGACGCCCGCTGCCGCCGCCAGCGGGGCGTGGCTGCTGAGCCAGGACAATGGGGCAGAGGTGGCACTGGGCGTGGCCGTGACCCTACTGGCAGCGGCAGCGGTGCAGGGAGGCTTGGCACGCGTGCCTACGGGGCGTGCCCCTGTGTGGGCCTGGGCTGTACCGGCGCTGCTGGCCCTGACGCTGGGGCGAGCCGCCGCCCTGTGGTGGCCCGCACTGGGGGTGCCGGGTGGCCTGGCCCTGGCTACCCTGATGAGTGCTCTGCTGCCGTCGCCCCTGAGCCACCGCCGGCTGGACCTGCTTCTTGGGGCCGGGGTGCTGGCCGCGCTGCCCTGGGTGCAGGCCGATGGCCGCCCTGTCAGCGCGGCGCCCGTGCTGGGCGGGGCCCTGCTGCTGCTGGTCTGGGGCGCCCTGCGGACCCCGGTGGGAACAGTGCGATTGGGCCGGCTCGGCCGGGGGCGGCCAGTTGACCCGCAGGGCCCCGCCGAGGCGGTGCTATGGGGCGCGGTCCTCCTGAGCCTGCTGCCTATGCTGGCCGGCGCGGCGCTGGGCACCACACTGATGACCCTGGGCGGCTGGTGGCTGCTGGGCAGCGCGGCGGTGCTGGCCGTGGGCCTGCTGGCCTGCTGGACGGGACACCGCCACCCCCAGCGGACAGTGTGGGACGCCGGCCTGGCCCTGCTGCTGGTGGCTGGGCTCAAGGCGGCCTTGCTGGACGCACAGCTCTTGCCCAACCCCAGCCCGGTGATGGGCCTGGCCGCGCTGACGACCGGCCTGGCCCTGCTGGGGGTGGCGGTTTTTGCGCCGCGCCCACCAGGGACCACGGCCTCAGTCCCCAGTGCCCCAGCCGCCAAGGACGGCCCCGCCTGACGCCGCTGAACCAGGCCTGAGGCGACAATGGGGAACACTCAGAAGGAACCTTTCTTCTCCCGCTTCATACCTGCTATTCACCGCGTTGTGCGCCGCCGGGCGTGGAAGAGATAACCCGCTTCTACGCCACACCGATGACCTAGAAACCCGCACTTGGCCGCACTTCTGGTGGTGTCCAGAGGGGCTTGAGGAACGAGCTTGAGATGATCTCCCCTCCAGCATGAACCGCGTCGCGCGGCTGCTCAGCGCCTTCCCTCCTGGCATTTCCGCTCTCTGGCCGGGACGCGCGCCCTGGGGAAGCCGCGTTAGGCTGCGGGGATGACGGCGCCGGCTCCCTCTTCCCTGCCCGGCGACCCGCCGGCTTTTCCCACCTACCGCCTCCAGACCTTTTTGCCCGCGTTTCTGCTGGGCTGGGGCCTGGGGGCCGCCCTGACGTTTGCGGTGCGGGGAGCCGGCGCGGCGCTGCTGGCCGGTCCCTGTGAAGGCCGCACCCTGCTGGCGCTGCTGGTGCCGCTGCTGCTGGGCCCAGGGGGGCTGGCCTTTACGGCGGCCAATTGGCGCCGGCCGCGCCGCGCGGCGCTGGGCCTGGGGTTGGTGGTGGCCTCGCTGCTGCCCGCGCTGTTTGTGGGGGCCCAGGACATCGGCGGGTTGCGGCGAAGTGGCTGCGCGGGCGGTTATGTGGTCCTGGCAACGCTGCAAGGCGGGCAGCCTGGCGACAGCATCAGTACCCTTAGCCTGCCCGCAGGCGGCACGCGCACCCTCAGCGCACGCATCGGCGGCTTTACCTCGCAGACCCATCCAGGGGTCTTCACGCTCACCGGGGCCAGCAGCGCGCCGGGGCTTCAGGTGAGCCTTCCCCGCACCCAGGTCAGGGCAGGCGAACTGTTCACCCTGACGGTGAGGGCAAGCCCAGCGACCCCCGTAAATTCGTACACGGTGGGCGTGCGCGCCGTGACCACCCAGCAAGACCACAAGGCCGAAGCCACGGCCACTTTGGAAGTCAACGTGCGACCGGCGCCCGCACCATGACCCGGCCTAGAAGCGTAAAGGGTGAGCGCGAGGCGTAATGTAGAGCCTGTACCTCCACTGGACAGATCAGCTTCCCTACCCTGTTGTCCCGCTAGGTGCGTGGCACAATCGGGGCATGGTGGTGCCGCCGATTCCTGAACTGCTGACAACAATCTCGGCAACCTTCCTCACCATGCTGGTCGTGATGGACCCAATAGGCCTGGCGCCGCTGTTTATCGGCCTGGCCGGCAACCGGCCCAGTTTCGAGCGGCGGCGGGTGGCCCTGAAAGCCTGCGTGGTGGCGGGGATCATCATCCTGCTGTTCGGCCTGTTTGGGCGGGGCTTACTGGACCACCTCGGCATCAGCCTGAGTGCCTTCCGCATTGCCGGGGGCATCCTGCTGTTTCTGATCGCTCTGGACATGGTGTTTGCACGCCCCAGCGGCAGCAAGGAAACCGCCGAGGAAGAGCAGGAAGCCCACGAACGCCAGGACATCAGCGTCTTTCCGCTGGCCATTCCCCTGATTGCCGGCCCCGGCACGCTGGCCAGCATCATGATTCTGGCCGGGGACGCCCACGGCTCGCCGCTGCTACTGCTGGCGGTGTTCGTGGTGACGGCCGCTGTCCTGCTGCTGTGTTACCTGGCCCTGCGCCTGTCCGGGCAAATTGCGCGCGTCATTGGCCTGACGGGCGTGCATGTGGTCACGCGCGTGCTGGGTGTGCTGCTGGGCGCGCTGGCCGTGCAGTACGTGGCCGACGGCACCCTGGAACTGCTGCGCGGCGGCCTGAGAACAGGGTTCGTCTGGCCCTGGGCCAGCCTGGGCTGAGGGCCAGGGCCTTCTCAGGCAGGGTCAGGCGTTCCAGCCGCTTTGAAGCGGGCTGACTTAGACGGCAATGAACGGCTCTACGACCACCTAAGGATTTAGTCTGTTTGAAGTGGCCCCGCTGCTCACCTCAGCCTACTTCTCTCGTTTCCATCTCACCCGAAGAGACGCGGTGTTGCCAACCACACAATTGGCCCTTCTCTAAGCCATTGTCTCAAGCGGCCTGGGGGGTCTCTAAGCGTCTCAGCGCAACATTTGCTTGACGGCGCCGCTTTAGAATGCCGGGCATGATTTCCAGAAAGGACGTGCAACCCGAGCCACGACGACCGGCCGCCCCGGCTGACCTCAACGCGCCGCGTGTGCTGGTGCTCAACGCGTCCTACGAACCGCTGCATGTTACGAGTGCCAAGCGGGCCATCACGCTCATTCAGTACGGCGTGGCGGAGATTCTGGAAAACAGTGAGGACGTGGTGCGCTCGCCCAGCACCGTCATGCCCGTGCCCAGCGTCATTCGGCTGCGGCGCTACGTCCGCCGGCCGCGCGTACATCCGGTGCCGTTTAACCGGCGCAATGTGCTGCGGCGCGACACCTTCACCTGCCAGTACTGTGGGGCTGCCGAGGAACTGACGCTGGATCATGTCCTGCCCCGCTCGCGTGGTGGACGCCACACCTGGGACAACGTGGTGACCGCCTGCCGAACCTGCAACCAGCGCAAGGGCAACCGCACCCCCGAGGAAGCCGCCATGCCGCTGCGGTCTCGGCCCCGCGCGCCCAGCTTTGGCGTGTATGCCCACGGGCAATTTGCCCACTGGCAGCCGCAGTGGACGCGCTACCTGGGCGTCTAAGACGGCCTGCCGCCCTATGACGGCACTGCAAAGAAAGGCACCAGCTGCGCCTCCATCTCTCTTCTACGAAGCTCTTTGAGTCTGCTGCGCCGCTTTCTCAGGCGACCCGATCCAACCGGAGTCCATCTGGCTCTCGTCGGCTGCCCGCGCTCGCCTCCACGTCTGGGGCGGGCTGTTTTGTAGGGCACCGTCTGCACCTAGACTGCCGGGCATGAACCGCGACCAGGCGTATGCCCTGATGGTGCAGCACACCCCCTCGGCCTCGTTGCAGCGCCACATGCTGAATGTGGAAGCCGCCATGCGCGCCTATGCCCACCACTGGGGCGAAGATGAAGAACTGTATGCCGTCACTGGCCTGCTGCACGATTTTGACTACGAGGCCCACCCCGACGAGCATCCGGTCTGGGGAGTGACTTACCTGCGTAACCACACCGATACGCCGCCCGAGGTGCTGGACGCCATTCTGGGGCACGCCACCTTCACGGGCACGCCGCGCACCACCCGGCTGGCCCAGACCCTCTTTGCGGTGGATGAACTGACTGGTCTGGTGCAGGCCGCCGCCCTGATTCGGCCTGACAAAGATGTGCGGCAGGTCGAACTGCCCAGCCTGAAGAAGAGGTTTAAAAACCGGGCGTTTGCTTCGGGCGTCAACCGTGATGAGGTGGAGCAGGGCGCCCAAGAACTGGGCGTGGCACTGGACGACCACATGGCGCGGGTGCTCGCCGCCCTGCAGGCCATGCCTCCCGCAGGGGCCATCTCCATTCCATAAGAACTGCTGAGCGCGGTGTCAAGAACAGCTTTACGCATGGGTCTGCAGCAAGAATCACAATGCAGAGGTCAAATGTCGCTGCCCGTCGCCCCTGGGCCGGCCCATCAAGGAGACCCCATGAACAAGACCCTGCTGACTCTCGCGCTGTTTTTTGCCGCCCCCACTGCCCTGGCCACCGCGCCACAGCCCACGCTGATTCAGGTACAAGACACCAACAACAATGGCCAGCAGGACGATTTTGGTGGCACCCCCGGTGAGGGCCAGGAAGGCGTCGCCGAGGAACTGGGGGAGAACATTGACCAGGCTGCCCAGAACACAGGCGAGGCGCTGAACGACGCCGCACAGGCAACCGGTGAAACCGTCAATGACGCTGCTGCCGCCACCGGCGAAGCCCTGAACAATGCAGGTGAGGCGGTCAACGACGCTGCCCAGGCCACCGGCGAAGCCGTCAACGACGCTGCCCAGGCGACGGGCGAAGCGGTCAACAACGCAGGGGAAGCCGTCAACAATGCTGTCGACCCCAACGGCGACGGCGTGGTGGACACCAACAATGACGGCGTGGCCGACACCCGCCAGTTCCCCTGGGGCCTGCTGGGTCTGCTGGGCCTGTTCGGGCTGCTGGGTCGCAACCGCCCCGCTGCCACCACGACCTACAACCCCACCACTGGCACAACGACCACCACCGACCGCCGCTAAACACGGCAGAGCACACGCCCGGAAGGCCCTTATGTGGCCTTCCGGGCGCGTTTGGTGCCCGTTCCGGTTTAGCCCTTGGTCAGAATTCGGACGCTCAGGACCTGGTCGGCCACGGCGCCCTCAACTGGGGTTTCCTGGCCGGTGCTGGTGTCGCTGGTGCGGGTCAGCTTGGGCAGGACGTCGTCGCCCGTGACCACCTTGCCGAAGATCGTGTGTTTACCGTTCAGGCCGTCGGTGGGCCCAAAGGTAATGAAAAACTGGCTGCCGTTGGTGGCCGGGCCGCTGTTGGCCATGGCCAGAATGCCGGCGCTGTCAAAGGTCAGGCGGGTGCGGAATTCGTCGGCAAACTGGTAGCCGGGGCCGCCCGTGCCCCATTCAGCCTTCTTGGCTTCGTCCACGCTCTTGGGGTCACCCGACTGCGCCATAAAGCCGTCAATCACCCGGTGAAAGCGGATGCCGTCAAAGTAATGGTTGCGGGCCAGGAACACAAAGTTATTCACGGTGACGGGCGTTTCCTGCTCGTACAGGTCGGCCAGCAGTTGGCCCCGGTTGGTGTCAATCAGGGCGTAGTAGTCCTTGCCGTCTTCCAGGGTCAGTTCGGGTTCGCTGGTAAATTCGCGCACCGGCTGTTCGCTCAGGGCGGCCACCTGCGTGTAGCCGGTCGGGACAGCGCCCGGCTTGGTGACCGCAGCGGCGGGGGTTTCGGTGCTGGCGGCGTCGGTTCCAGTGTCAGCAGTAGTGGTCTCGGGGGTGTCGGTGCCCGTCTCGCTGCCGGTGGCCGGCGTGGTGTCTGCCGTCTCGGTGGTCGTCTCGGTGGTCGTCTCGGTGCCCGTGGTCGCCTCATTCCGGTTCTGGCAGGCGGTCAGGGCAAGCAGGGCAGTCAGAATCAGCGCAACGTGTTTCATGGTCTGCCCCAGTGTAGCGGGCCTGGCCAGGGGCCGGGCATCCATCAGAAGGTGCAGCGGCCGGGCCCGGGCAACCTCTTCTGTTTCGCCTGCAGGCGCTAAACTGCACAGTTGATGATTGTGACGATAGACGGCGTGGCGGCCAGCGGAAAATCCAGTGTCTCGGCTGGGGTGGCGCAGGCGCTGGGGGTGCCGTATGTCAGCAGCGGCCTGCTGTACCGCGCCGCGACCCTGCTGGGCCTGGAGGCTGGAACGGACCTGGGCGACGCCGCGGCACTGCTGGCCTGTCTGGAGGCAGCCCCGCCTCGCCTGGAGCCGCTGGCCAGCGGCAACCGCGTGTGGCAGGGCGGGCGCGACCTGACCCCCGACCTCCATTCCAGCCGCGTGGACAGCGGTGTGAGTGTGGTTGCGGCGCTGCCGGGCGTGCGGGCCTGGGTGGACGCCCAGCTGCGCGCCCTGCCGCAGCCATTTGTGGCTGAGGGCCGCGATATGGGCACCGCCGTCTTTCCGCAGGCCGGAGCCAAGTTCTACCTGACCGCCAGCCCCCGCGTCCGGGCCGAGCGCCGCGCCTCTGAGCGCCCCGAGGAAGTGGACGCCATTGAGGCGGCGCTGGTCGAGCGTGACCGCCTGGATACCCTGCAAAGTGTGCCTGCCGAGGATGCCCAGGTCATTGACACGGGTGGCCTGAGCCTGCAGGGTGTGATTAACACCATTCTGAACGCTCTACACTGACAGCCCACGAAAACGCCGCCCTTATGCACGAGGGCGGCGTTCTGATGTATGTATCTTAGGGGCGCGCGACGGTGAACTTCTGGCTGGTGTAGACCTCAGTGTCGCTCTCGACACTCTCGTCCCCCAGCGCCTTAAGGACCTTCAGTCGGAGCTGGTATACGCCGTTGGGCGCATCCTTACCGTTGCTGAGTTTGCCGTCCCATTCTAAATTGAAGAAGGCATCACAGGTGCTACTTGCCAAGGCGAGGTTATTCGTGCAGTTGCGGCCTAGATACTCCTCTGTGCGGAGTTTTTCCATAACCGTGCCGTTTGCATCTAGCAGGTCGAGCGTCAGCCTGCGGGATTGGTGGGAGAGTTGCGCGATGATATACGGGGCGTCCATCGTCAGTTCGTTGGGCTTGCTTGGGTCAACGGCCACATCTTTAAACGTGTAATCAATAGGCGTGGTAACGTTCTGCCCCTCGGTGTAGTACGTATTAGCCACGTCGTCCGCCAGAGCGGGGAAGTTCTGGCTAGTGCCGTTCACGATCAGGTTGCCGAGTACCTGGATGCTCTGGTAGTCGCCCTTGAAGCCGCCGTAGGGAATCACCATGTTCTGACCGGAGTTGCTTTCAAGAATGATGTATCCGCCGTACTGAGCCTTGTCAGACGCGCCTGCGGGCGGCGCGATCACAACGTTCAGCTCGGCTTCGCCGTTAGCAGGCACAACAACTTCGACATCAGTCTTATCGGCATCCTGTCCATTGATGGTCATGGTGGCGTAGGCCGTGCTGGCAGTTGGAGCCCAAGTGGTGCCGCCAACAGTTAGGGCGGGGTAGTGGTACGCCTTAAATGTCTCAGTGCGGCTGTAGGTGTTTTTCAACACAACTACTTTATTGCGGGTGGCGAAGCTGGCGCTTTCCCCCAGGCTGAGCTTATTGGGCGTGGCGCGCACTGTGTTGTAATACGAGCCGACGATATCCAACATGCCCGCTCCCTGGCGCTGCACGTGATCGGGTAGGCCGGTGAACAAGGTGCCGTTGGCAGCACGGTACCAGCGCAACGAAGCGCTGTTCATGAGCAGGCCGCGCATGTCCTTGGCCTTGGTGTTTGGGAAAGCCTGAAGCATCAGCGCGGCGGCCCCGGCCACATGTGGGGAAGCCATGGAGGTGCCGCTCAGGGTTGCGTAGCCGCTGGCGTCCTTGGTTAGAGGATACGCGCTGCGGATGTTCCCGCCGGGCGCGGCGATGTCGGGCTTCTGCTCCAGCTCAGCGCTCATGCCATATGAAGAGAATGTGTCGAGGGTGTTCCCGGTTGGACTAGGAATACCGATCTTTCCGGCCTTGAATGTCAGGCTGACACCACTACTGATTAAGCCGTCAATCTTGAGGCCATCGGCACGGCTCACGCTCACCACAGGAATAGTGATGCTGCTATCTAAGCCTCCCGGTACCTGATAGCCAGCAACGTTGTTATACAGGACAACTGCGCTGGCGCCAGCCTTTTGGGCGTTGGTCACTTTTTCTAGGAAAGTGCAGGTGCCACGCTGAATCAGCACAGCTTTGCCAGTCAGACTGCCAGCGGCGAAGCCGCCGCTGACAGTGCAGCCGTCATTCGCCGTAGTAGAGGTGCTCCCAGGCTTCTTAGTAATAGGTAGCGTAACACCAGGCGTTCCGATAGGTGGGCCGTCTCCTGTCACGTATCCAACACTGCTGCCGTCGCTGAGGGTGAAGTTGTTAACTTCAATCTCAATATTGCTGACCGACGCGACCGAGATCACGTTGTCCCCCATGGTTACACCGCCCATGGAGTACTGACCATTGGCTCCGCTGTTCCCAGCAGATGCCACAACAATCATGCCCTTCTTGACCATGCGGCTGCCGACCTTGGCCGAGGGCGTTCCTTCCCAGTTTTCGAAGGCCGAACCGATACTGAGGTTCACAATCTGCATGCCGTCCGCGTAGGCGCGCTCCATAGCGGCGATCATGATGTCCTCTTTGGTACTTCCGTTGCAGCCGAAAACTCGGTAGGCCCCAAAACTAACCTCGGGCGCTACACCCTTGAAGCCTTTACTGGAATCGTTGCCGCCCACAATGCCCGCGACGTGTGAGCCGTGGCCCTGGCAGTCGTCGGCGATGGGGTCAGGGACAGGAGAGTCGGCTGGTTTACTGTACTGATCGCCCACAAAGTCGTACTGTGCGACTACACGTCCCGCGAAAGCAGGGTGCTCCAAGTCAATCCCGGTGTCAATCACGCCGACCTTGATGCCCTTACCGGTCAGACCCAGTTCGTTCTGGGCGACGCTGGCTCCCGTCATGTTGATGGCGGAGAACATGTCAGGAGTCAGGGTATCAGCCAAGTTGCGCTCAACCACGGGGGCAGGGATGACCTTAACGGGATATACGCCCAATACGCCGGCCATGCGAGAGATGCGATTGATCTCGGCGCTGCTGGCCTTCACCGAGAAGCCGTTAAAGAGCGTATGGAAGCTCATGACTTCCTGATAGCGGATACCCAGCTGGGCGGCCTGGGTACGGAAGGCAGCCTGCTGAGCGCCAACGCTTTGGACGCTCAGGGCCGTAGGGTCACCAGCCAGTTCCACGAACCAGCGATCAGTGGCCTGTGCACGGGCGTTCAGTTCTTTGGCCGAGTGAGCGTTGGGCGTGACGGTTTGGGGCGTACTGTTATTCCCACAGGCGCCTAGCACGAGGGCCAGGCTTAGCAGGGACGCGGTCTGAATAGTCTTCTTCACGTATTGACTCCTCGGGTGCGCCTTAGCGGCGGCTCAGGGCGATCTGGTATGTATTGGTGGCCTTGTCGTCGGTGGCGGTCGGGTCATCGTGAATCTCGAAGCTGGTCACGACAACGGTGTACGTGCCGCCGACAGGTGTATTGAAGCGAATTTCCGATTCCAGATTCGTGCCGCCGTCGTCATCCTTCTCCAGAACAGTTTTTCCATCGGGCATCAGGATCATGACGTAGGGATCCAGGGTGCTAGCGGCGTTTGCACTGACCGATTTGACAGTCAGCTTCAGGGGATCGCCCGCCGCTGCATCAAACTTGAAGTAATCTATGTCGCGGGCCTGAGCCGTAATCGCGCCGTTGATCGGCGTGCCCACCGTCAGGAGGGTGGCTGCAGCTACACTGTCATTAGGTTCATTGGCATCTACGATAGACACGGTGGTCGTTGTTGTCGCCGTAGAAACATTGTTCAGTGCGTCATAAGCTTTGGCCGTAATGGTGTGCACACCATTATCTGCGAAAGCGTAAGCTTTGTTGGCAGTAAATGGAGCGGTGGTGTCAGTTGCAACGAGCACGCCATTGTCGAAAAAGTCAACTTTAGTCACGCCTACGTTGTCGGTGGCCGTAGCCGTAAATGTCACAACGCCAGCTGCAACCAAAGGGTTAGGCGCCGCTGTGACACTTACTGTTGGCGCCGTGTTGTCAATGTTCACCGTTATGGCAGTGGTCGCCTCAGCAGTGTTTCCAGAAGTATCAGTGGCCACAGCTCGGTAGGTCACACTGCCGTTTTGAGAGCTCGTGATATTGTCTGTCGCCGTGTAAGGCGCTGTTACATCTGTGAAGATGAGGGTCGTTCCTTTATAAAATGACACTGAGGCTAACGCAACGTCGTCTGAAGCTGTCGCCGTCAGGGTGACTTGGCCAGCGTTTGTGACGGTATTGGGGGTAGCGACCAAGCTCACCGAAGGCTTGGCAGTATCCGGGGTCGGCTGCGGATTACAAGCGCTTAGCAAGGCACCTGTCAAAGCCAAAAGGGCGAATGTAGTGGATCTCTTCATGGAATCTCCTTTGCCACTCGACTTCTCTCTACCCGTGAGAGAGATGAGTCTATAAAAAGACGAGACAAGAACGGAAACAGAACCGACAGAGAGCCGGTTAATGTCATGCGGTGAGGCCCTAAGATAACGTCACATGCAGCAAGGGGCAAGGTGCCCTAAGCTCAATTTCAGATTCAACTCAGAAAACAGTCGAGACAACCTCATCCCAAAACCCGGTACGGTGGCCTCATGCGCGCTGCTCTCCCCGCCTTACTCCTGCTGTCCTTGCTCTCGGCCTGCCGCCCGCAGGAGGTGCGTCCGCCTGACGCCTACGCCCTGAGCGGCACCATTGCTGGCGACTGGGGCGCCGCGCCCCGCCTGCGCCTGGCGCTGGTGGGCACAGGCGTACCGGTGGCCGTGACCAACACCAGCGCCATTGGCCAGAACGTCGTGAGCAGCGATCCGAACACCTGGCAGTTCGGCTTTGATCTGCCGGGCATCCCGGCGGTGGCGGGCGTGTATCAGGTCATCGCCTTTGACGACGCCAACAACAACGCCCGGTATGACGTGGGCGAGACCTTTGCGCGCAACCGGCAGTGGCTGGTGTACAGCCCAGTTTCGGGGACAGTGGACACGGTAGAGATTCCAGAGTTCCTGGGGGGCGGCGAGCTGCTGCCGGCCATGACCGTCACGCGAGGTTGGAATCTGTATGACCGCAGTGTGGCACTGGGCGCCGGTAATCCCAGCCCCTTTACCCGGCTGACCAGCTACACCCTGAGCCGCTGAGCCGCCGCTGCGCCATGAGGGCTGGCCCAGTGAAGCCTCAAGGCGGGAACGGTGGCCAGGCCGCAGTCTCGCCTCTTGCCGCCCCCTAGCCTGACGCCATGCGCCGCCTGTTGCCACTGACCCTGCTGCTGACGCCTCTGGCCCTGGCCCAGTCTGACGCGGCGCTGGCGGCGGTGGACGCCGCGCAGATGAGCATTCCCGCTGCCCGGCAAAAGGCCTATCCCGGCAGTGCCCTGACCGTGCGGCAGACCCTGGCGGCAGGCAGCACCTACACCCGTCAGGTGGTGAGCTACCAGTCCGACGGCCTGCGCATCAACGCGCTGCTGACGGTGCCGCGCGGGACGCCACCCAAAGGTGGCTGGCCCGCCATCGTCTTCAATCACGGCTATATCCCGCCCAACGTCTACCGCACCACTGAGCGCTACGTGGCCTATCAGGACGCCTTTGCGCGGGCAGGCTTCGTGACCCTGAAAAGTGACTACCGGGGTCACGGCAGCAGCCAGGGCGAGGCGCTGGGCGGCTACTACGCACCGGGCTACACCACCGATGTCATGAACGCGCTGAGCAGCCTGAAGCAAGATGGCCGGGTCAACGCCGCGCGTATCGGCATGTGGGGGCACTCGATGGGCGGCTTTCTGACCCTGCGGGCGATGGTCATTGACCGGCAGGTGAAGGCTGGGGTCATCTGGGCGGGCGTGGTGGGCGACTACCACCAGCTCCTCAACGAATGGAACAACCCTGTGCCGGTCTCTATTCCGGCCCGCATCCTGAACCTGCGCAAACAGGCCGTGGCGAAATACAGCACCCCGCGCCAGAACCCGCAGTTCTGGAATCAGCTCAGCGCGACCTCCTACCTGCGCGACCTGGGCGGCCCCGTGCAGCTGCACATAGGTACGGCAGACAAGGAGGTGCCCGTGGCCTTTCACACCTCGCTGGCCACCCGCCTGAAGGCCCTGGGCAAGCCGGTGCAGAATTACGTCTACCCCGGCGACAACCATGACCTGAGCCGCAACCTGCGCGTGGCCCTTGACCGCAGCGTCAAGTTCTTTCAGCAGCACCTGTAACGGCGCGCCCTGACCTTGCGGCCGCGCGTGCTGGGCCGGCCACCTTTAAGTTATCGGCAGCCCATAGACCCGCTGAGCGTTTTCGTCTGTTGAACGCTCCAGTTCAGCGGGGGCCAGGCCGCGCAGCGCCGCAATGAACTCCAGCGTGTAGCGCACGTAACCGGGCCGGTTGGGTTTGCCCCGCTTGGGGACTGGGGCCAGGAAGGGCGCGTCGGTTTCCACCAGCAACTGGGAGAGGGGCACCTCACGCGCCGCCGCATGAATCTCAGCGGCGTTCTTGTAGGTCGTGTTGCCGGCAAACCCGAAATAGGTGTGGTCACCGCGCTCCAGCCCAAAGCGCAGCAGACCTGCATGTCCACTGAAACAGTGCAGGATGACCGGCACCTCTGGCCAGGCCCGCAAGACCTCCATGCCCCCCTGGTGGGCGCTGTCCTGGCCAGCCTTGTCGCGGGTGTGAATGACCAGCGGCTTGCCCGCGCGGCTGGCCAGGTCCAGCTGCCACTCGAAGGCGGCGCGCTGCACTGAGCGCTGATCCGCGTTCCAGTAGTCGTCCAGGCCGCTTTCGCCAATGCCCACCACGCGCGGGTGTTGGGCCAGGGCTTCCAGTTCGGCGCGGGTGTCAGGGCTGTCCTGGTCGGCGTCGGTGGGGTGCAGGCCCACGGTGGCATATACGTCAGAAAACTGCTCGGCCAGGGCCACCGCATTGCGGGCATGCTGAACGCTGGCGCCAATGCAAACCATGGCGCTCAGGCCCAGCTCGGAGCGGGCGCTCGCCGGGTCGTCCAGGTAATCCAGATGGGTATGCGTGTCGATCATGCCCGCAGGCTAGCGCTGTCCAGCTCTGTCCCATGCCATCCCCACCACTCTCATGAGAGGCCCGCGCTAGAGTGCGAGCCGTGCAGAAAACTGGCCTCTACGCCCTGGCGGGCATCACCCTCTTTGCGCTGACGTTTGTGTTGTTGCCGACAGGCGGCCACGTGGCCGATACCGGCGCGACCCTCTCGGGCGTGGAGCTCAAGCTCTATCCCTCGCGTGACCCGGACGCGGTGTGGAGCTTCCGCGCCGTCAATGTAGAAAGTGACCCTGAGCAGAACCGCACCTACCTGAGCGGCCTCTCGGGTGGGCAGCGGGTAAAGAAGGAACGCGACGCCCGGGGACGCCTGACGGGACGTGAGGTGCTAGACGCGCGCCTAACGGCCCCTGACCTGACGATTGACGGCCAGGACAACATGACCACCCGTCAGGCCCGCATCACGCTGGTGCGCGAGTGTGCCGACATTGACCTGACTGGTACGGATAAGACACCCGTGAAGATTGAGCAGGGCCAGGGTTTTAGCGCGCCCAAAGCGCAGGTCAATTCACCTCAGATGAATGGCTTTATTGGCCTGCTCAAGATGAGCTTTGATTTCAACATTGAGGACTCGGATAACGCGACCTCAAACTTTACCTACGACCTTGATACCACTGAACGCTGTGTCAATGGCCAGCGCGTCCCCGGCGCCTAAACCACTCAGGAGATCACCCATGAAAAAGACTGCTTCCCTGCTGACTCTGCTCGCCGTTGCCGCTCCAGTGCTGGCCCAGACGGGCGACGCCAACAAACGCCTGATTACCATCCAGGGCGGGCCGCGCGGTGATGTACGAAACGGCCCTCTGACCTTTACCGGCAATCCAGTGAAGGCGAAGGTCAGCACCCTCAATATTGAAGCCAATCAAGCGGTGATGGCCGCCCCCAAAGGTACGCCTCTGATTGAAGCCAAGGGCAAGCGCACCGCCGCCTTTACCGGCGACGTGAAGGTCACGCGCGGCCGCCTGACCGCCACTGGCAGCGGCCTGAATTACGACGAGGCCACTGGCCAGGGCGTCCTGGACGGCAACGCCAGCGCCACCTTCGTGCCTGAAAAGAAGGAAGACGGCGACACCGTGACCATCAAGGCGCCCAAGATGAGCCTGGACGTGGACAACAACGTCTCGACCAGCACGGGCGGTGTGACGCTCTCCACCGGCACCCAGAGCGGCAAGGCCGACAAACTGGTCTTTGATGAGGACCGCGAACTGGCGCAGCTGACCGGCACCCCCAGCCTGACCCGCGCCGCCAAGGGCAGCCAGAAGGAACTGGTGATCACGGGCCAGGAAGTGCGCGCCCTGACCAAAACCAAGACGCTGTACGTGCGCGGCGGCGTGAAGCTGGTGCAGGGCACCACCACGACCACGGGCGACGCCGTGTACTACGACGACAAGAAGAATGTCGCCTACGTGGTGGGCAACGCGGTCAGCGTCGACAGCAAGAGCAAGGTCACCGTCAAGGCCCCAGCCAGCGGCTACCTGGAACAGCGCACCGATCTGGCCCGCGTGCGCGCGCTGAACTCGGCGTACAAGATTCCCACTGAACAGTTTGAGCTGAGCAAGAAGTAAACTGCCGTGATGACAGGGCAGCGTTGGACAGGGGCCGCCGGGCGCGTGACGGTGGCCCTGCTGCTGGGGCTGGGCGGCGTGGTGTGGGGGCAGACGCAGCCGGTGCCTTCTGCCCCGGCCCGAACCACGACTCCCCAGGTGCCCCCGGAAGACCTGGCACCAGCGCCGGAGCAGGCGGGCGCCGAGCAGTCCAGCCTGGAACTGGTGCGCCGCAGCGAAAAAGACGGCAAGAGCCGCCGCATTCTGATTGTCAAAACCGGCACCCAGGATGACAGCGGCGTCTTCGTGCTGTGCCAGCCCACCGAGGACGACCCTGAAGACGCTCCTACCCTGGCGGTGTTTAGCGAAACCGGCACGGGCGGCGTGCGCCTGACCATTGACAAGAACGTCATCACCGTCCCGCTGGCGGTAGTCACGCAGTTGCCCCCCAAAGACGGCCAGGAGGGCAGTGACGGCCGGGTCGAGGCCAGCGCTGGCACCGCCCGCTTTCTGGACGAGCCGCCGCCTGGCAAGACGGATCGTCTGAGCCGCTGTGCCGTCGAGGCCACGCCCAAACCGGCCGCCGACACGGTGCTGGTTACGCAGGGCCGCACGGAACTCAGAGGCCAGAAGCTGGTCTATGACAGCGCCGACGGCATCGCCCGCATTGACGGCCCCATCACCTTCAAGCGCAGCAGTGACAAAGACGCCCTCAGCGGCACCAGCCAGCGCATTGAGGTCAGCGTGGACGATGAAAAGACCACGCTGGTCGGCAACGTGGTCCTGAATTCCGAGGGGGGCCGGGTCAGCAAGGCCGCGCGGGTGGAATACGACGACGCGAGCAATATTGCCCGTCTGTACGGCACCCCTGAACAGCCTGCCCAGAGCGTGAAGGGCGGCGACACCCTGAGCGCCGGCACCATCCTGTACGACCTGGACCGCAACGAGGTGCGAGCGGTCAAGCCCGAAGGCGGCACGATTACCGGGGAGTTCATCGAAGGCGAGGCAGCGGGGACACCATCTGCCGTACCTCCACCTGCTACCCCACCTAACCCTTGACAAGAGATACCCGAGAAGTGGCCCTGTCCTGAACGGTGCCACTTGTTTTCATTTGGGCTTTTCAATTCGGCCGCCTTGCTGCCCCACTCTACCGCTCACAGCGGCTGCCAGCTTCATTGAGAGGTCGAAACATCCTCCTCAACCATTCTGGGTTTTGCTGTCAGAACCAGGCCATCCCTTACCGGCGCTCGGCCCTCACCGTCAGCACCGGCACCGGGCTTCGGGCCACGATTTTCTCGGCGGTGCTGCCCAGGAAGAAATGTTCCAGGGCGCCCTGGGCGTGGGTGCCCACCACGATCAGGTCTGCCCCCCAGCGGGCTGCCGCATCCAGCAGGCCCGTCACCGGGTCGCCCACCAGCAGCTCAACCTCCTCACCGCCCTGCATCAGGCTCTGGAGGCGCCCCGCGTCGGCATGTTCCAGGGTATTCAGGAGGGCCGGGTCTGGCAGGGCGGGGGTCACGCCACCCATTAGGTCGGGGGTCGCCGTCACGCGGGCGTCGGTAACGTGCGCCAGGCACAGCTGCGCGCCGGCAAATCGGATGCGGGCCAGGGTGAGGGCCGCCTGCGAGGATGCCGAGAAATCCACACCCACCAGAATCCGGGCGAAGCCACCAGAAGCAGAGGGGTCAGCAAGCTGGGTCATGCCCTGACCGTACACCGCGCCACGGTCAGGGCCGCTGGAGGGTAAAGGGCCGGTAAAGCGGCTGGTCTGTGGTGGCCCCCTAGACTGCCGTATGAACCTCCAGAGTTTTGGGGCGGCGCAGACGGTGACCGGCAGCATGCACCTGCTGACGCTGGGCGGGCGTCAGCTGCTCGTGGACTGCGGGCTGTTTCAGGGCGGCGACGACTTAGAGGCCCGCAACCGCGAGGCCTTTTCCTTCGAGCCGGCCGGGCTGGACGCCGTCCTCCTGACCCACGCGCACCTGGATCATGTGGGGCGGCTGCCGCTGCTGGTCAAACGGGGTTTTCGCGGCGCGGTGTACTGCACGGCCCCCACGGCCGCGCTGGCCGAAACGGTCTTGCTGGACAGCGCACGCCTTCAGGTGGAGGGCTACCGCCACGACCTGCGCCGCGCCCGGAGGCAGGGGGTGCCCGACGAGCAGGTGCCCCCGCCGCTGTACGAAGAGGAGGACGTTCACCGCGCTCTGGCCCTGCTGCGCCCGGTGCTGACCTTCGGCGAGACCACGGTGGTCGCGGGTGTGCGCGTGACCCCGCAGCGCGCCGGGCACATTCTGGGCAGCGCCTATCTGGTGCTGGACACCCCGGACGGCCGCCTCATCATGAGCGGCGACCTGGGCAACCGCGAGAGTGGGCTGCAACTGGACTTCACGCCGCCGCCGCCGGCCGACGCCATCGTGCTGGAATCCACCTATGCCAACCGCACCCACCGCGCCTGGCCAGACACTCTGGCCGAATTCAGCGCGGCGCTGCGGGCCAGCGTACGCCAGGGCGGGAAAATCCTGATTCCCAGCTTCGCCATTGAGCGCACCCAGACCATCCTTCATACCCTGAAAGAACTGATGGACAGCGGGGAGGTGCCGCGCCTGCCCGTCTTTCTGGATTCCCCGATGGCAGCGCGCGCCACCCACGAGTATTTCGAGTTCGGGGATGAGCTAGTGCCGCCGGTCAGAGACGCCCTGCAAGCGGGCGAGGACCCCTTCCGGCCAGGCACGCTGCATGTGGTCAACACCAGCGCCGAGTCCCAGCGCATCAACCGCTACGACGGCCCGGCCATCATTCTGGCGGGCAACGGCATGATGACCGGTGGGCGCATCCAGCACCACCTCAAGCACCACCTCTGGAAGCCGGGCACCAGCCTGATTATCGTCTCGTACCAGTCGCCCAGCAGCCTGGGCGGGCGCATTGTGGGCGGCGCCGACACGGTGCGCATTCTGGGTGAGGAGGTGGCGGTGCGCGCGCAGGTGCACACCATCGGGGGCTTTTCCGCCCACGCCGATCAGGACGATCTGCTGGCCTTTCTGGAGGCGGCCGGGCAGCCGCACGTCTGGCTCGTGCACGGCGAGAACGAGGTCATGGCCGAATTTCTGCCGGTGCTGGCCGCGCGGGGCCTGAAGGGCGACATCGTGCCGGACCGACAGGCGGTGGACCTCAGGGGCGCCGGCTTTCCCAACGGCACACCTCCGGGGTTTCACATCGAGACCCGTGACCGCGCGGCCCAGACCGCTGGGGGCGAGTAAGACGGGTTTCGGATTAGTCCGTAATACCTTTTAGGCTCAACTCGACTGGAAAGCCGAACAAAGTTGCGGAACGAGGGAAGCCATCCTGGCACCTGGAGGAGCGTCCGGTCCTCGGCTGTTCCCGAGCTGGACGGCCGCCGCAACACCTCCACACGCCCTCATGCCCAGCCGCTACTCTAGAGGTCCATGAAACGCGCGTTGCCCCTGGCTTCCCTGTTCCTGTTTGCCCTGACAGCTTGCGGCTCTAAAGCCGTTGATGGCGTGCAGACCTTCAAGTACGACGGCGGCGACCACCGCACCGGCTCGCTGCTGTACGCCGAAAACCCGCCGGCTGGCGGCGCCCACAACGCCAGCTGGCAGAACTGCGGCGTCTATGACCGGCCGCTGTACAATGAGTACGCCGTGCACAGCATGGAACACGGGGCGGTGTGGATCACCTACCGCCCGGACCTCGACAAAGCGCAGGTGGACCAGCTGAAAGGGCTGGTGGAAGGCCGGCCCTATACGCTGCTCAGTCCCTACGAAGGTCTGGACAAGCCCGTCACGGCCAGCGCCTGGGGCGCCCAGATTAAGGTCGACAGCGCAGGCGACGAACGCCTCAAGGCGTTCCTGGACAAGTACGAGCAAGGTGCCACTGCCCCCGAGCGCGGCGCCTCGTGCAGCGGCGCCTATAGCGAAACGCGCTGAGCACGAAGGATAGAAAGAGCCCCCGGCCAATTACCGGGGGCTTTGTTCTTGTAGGTCTCTCAGGCGCCGGGCTGGGTCACGCCTTTGCTCATGGGGACGGGCATGTTCGGCTCGCTGGCCTCGGGCTTGGGCAGCAGCAGCAGGTCCAGCACCTGGCCTACGCGCTCCAGGGTGTGAATGCGCAGGTCGCCGCGAATACTGTCGGGCACGTCCTGCAGATGCGGCTCATTGTCCTTGGGAATGATGACCTCGCGGATGCCGCCCTGGTGGGCCGCCAGCAGCTTCTCCTTGACGCCGCCGATAGGCAGCACCCGGCCGCGCAGGCTGATCTCGCCAGTCATGGCCACGTCCAGGCGCACTGGGCGCCCAGTAATGGCACTGATGACGGCTGTGGCAATCGTGATGCCGGCGCTGGGGCCATCCTTGGGCGTGGCGCCGTCAGGGAAGTGCACATGCAGGTCCAGAGTCTTGTGGAAATCAGGGTCCGCGCCGTATTCCGCCGCATGGGCCCGCAGGTAAGCGATAGCCGCCGCCACACTTTCCTTCATCACGTCGCCCAATGAACCGGTCATGACGATCTTGCCGGTGCCAGGGGTCGCCAGGGCTTCGACCAGCAGCATGGTGCCGCCCACGCTGGTCCAGGCCAGACCCTGCGCCACGCCCACCTGGGGCTCTTTTTCCATCTTGTCGGGGCGGTGCATGGGCACGCCCAGATAATCCGGCACCTGCGGCGCGTCAATGACCTTCACGCTGTCCCAGGCCTTTTCCAGCAGCTCGCGGGCGGCCTTGCGAGCCAGCTTGCTGACCTGGCGGTCGAGGTTACGCACGCCGCTCTCGGCGGTGTACTCCTCCACAATGCGGTTGAGGGCCGCGTCGGTGATTTCCAGCTTGCCGGTCAGGCCGTGCGACTTGACCTGCCGGGGGACGCGGTAGCGCTTGGCGATCTCCACCTTCTCGGGCTGGGTGTAGCCGGGAATCTGGATGATTTCCATGCGGTCCAGCAGGGGCCGGGGAATGGTCTGGAGGCTGTTGGCCGTCGTGATGAACATGACCTGCGACAGGTCGTAGGGGACTTCCAGGTAGTGGTCCTGGAAGGTGTGGTTCTGCTCGGGGTCCAGCACTTCCAGCATGGCGCTGCTGGGGTCGCCGCGCCAGTCGCTGCTCATCTTGTCAATTTCGTCGAGCAGGATGACCGGGTTGGTCACGCCCGCCGTCTTCATGGCCTGGATGATGCGGCCCGGCATGCTGCCGATGTAGGTGCGGCGGTGACCGCGAATCTCGGCCTCGTCACGCACGCCGCCCAGCGCCATCCGCACGAACTTGCGGTTGAGGCTGCGGGCGATGCTCTTGCCCAGGCTGGTCTTGCCCACGCCAGGAGGGCCCACCAGCACCAGAATCGGCGCGCGCAGTTCGGCGTCGTCGGTGCGCTCTTCGGCGCTGCGCTCCTGGCGCTGCTCCTCGGTTTCGCCGGGCTTGTGGGTCAGCTGACGCACGGCCAGGAATTCCAGGATGCGGTCTTTGACGTCGCCCAGCGCGTAGTGGTCAGCGTCCAAGATTTCGCGCGTGCGGCTGATGTCGAGGATTTCCTCATCGCGCTTGTTCCAGGGCACGTCCACCAGCCAGTCAATGTAGTTGCGCACGACGGTGCTTTCGGGGCTGCCGCCGGGAGTCCGCTCTAAACGCTGGAGTTCCTTGAGGGCCTTTTCCTTCACGCTGTCAGGCATGCCGGCGCCCTCAATCTTCTCGCGCAGGGCCTCGACCTCGGCGGGGCCGTCCTCGCCGCCGCCCAGTTCCTTGCCAATGGCCTTCATCTGCTCGCGCAGGTAGTACTCGCGCTGGTTGGCGTCCATCTGCTCTTTGACGCGCCCGGCGATCTTCTTGTCCATGTTGAAGCGCTCGGTGTCACGTGACAGCAGCTTCAGCACGCCTTCCAGGCGGGGGCGTAACTCCACGGCCGTCAGAATCTCCTGCTTCTCCTCGGGCGTCCAGGTGGCGTGGTGGGTCACCTGATCGGCCAGGGCGCCCACGTCGGTCAGGGCTTTCAGGCCTTCTAACTGGTAGTTGTCCAGGCGCAGGTTCTTGTTCTGGCGCTGATATTCCTCAAAGGCACTCTTGACTTCGCCGGCCAGCACCGCGACTTCGCGGCTGGGGTCGGCGGCGGTGGGCTGGGTCTCGGCGCGCACACGCATATACGCGCTGGGCACCTCGTCCAGCACGGCGGCGCGCTCCTGCGCTTCCACCAGCACCTGATAGGTGTTGTCGGGCATGCGGACCACCTGCTTGATGACCGCCAGCACGCCCATGTCGTACAGCTCGGCGCGGGTGGGGTCATCGGTGCGGGCGTCGCGTTGGGTCAGCAGCAGCACGCGCCGGTCGCTGGCCTGCGCCTCGTCCACGGCGCGCTTGCTCTTGGGGCGCCCCACGTCCACGTTCATGGTGACGCCGGGCAGGATCACAATGTTTCTCAGGGCGACGACGGGTAATTCCCAAATCATGCTTGCTCCTTGGGTCGCGCGGCGCTGGGCCGCGCGTGAATGGGTCAGTGTATCGCAGGGAAGAACAACGAAAAATACCCCCGCACGGTGTCCCCAGAGTCTAGGGACGGGCGCGGGGGAATGCTGTAAGCTCTGTTGCGTTTACGCAGACTTCTTGAGTCCCTTTGACTCAAGCAGCGTCATGGGGTCATCAATGTGATCGGCGTCAAAGCGCAGTTCGCGCAGGCCGTCCACCGGCAACTCGAACAGCAGGTCGGTCATCGCTTTTTCCAGTACGGCGCGCAGGCCACGGGCGCCCGTCTTGCGGTCACGGGCGCGGTGGGCCACCTCACGCAGCGCCTCGTCGGTAAAGCTCAGGTCCACGTCCTGAAACCCGAAGAGGGCTTGGTACTGGGTGGCAATGGCGCCTTGCGGTTCGGTCAGGATGCGTACCAGGGCGTCCTCGTCGAGGTCCTGCAACTGCACGACCAGCGGCAGGCGGCCCACAAACTCGGGAATCAGGCCGAACTTCACGAGGTCTTCGGGCAGGAAACGCAGCTCGGCCTTCTCGTCGCCCTTGTGCTCGGCGCCAAAGCCCACGGCGCGCACGTTGGTGCGGGTGCGGCCGATGTCGGCGATGCCGTCAAAGGCCCCGCCCACGATGAACAAGATGTTCTTGGTGTTGACCTGCACCAGTTCCTGCTGCGGGTGCTTGCGGCCCCCCTGCGGCGGGACCTGGGCGACGGTGCCTTCAATGATCTTCAGCAGGGCCTGCTGCACACCTTCGCCTGATACGTCACGGGTGATGGAAGTGCCTTCGGACTTGCGGGCGATCTTGTCGATTTCGTCAATGTAGATGATGCCGCGCTCAGCCGCCGCCACGTCGTATTCGGCGGCTTGCAGCAGGCGCACGATCACGTTTTCTACGTCATCGCCCACGTAGCCAGCTTCGGTGAGGGTGGTGGCGTCAGCGATGGCGAAGGGCACTTCCAGCATCTCCGCCAGGCTGGACGCCAGCAGGGTCTTGCCGGTGCCCGTCGGCCCGATGAGCAGGATGTTGCTCTTTTGCAGGTTCACATCGGGGTGGGCGAGGCGCTGGTAGTGGCTGACCACGGCGACCGCCAGGGCCTTTTTCGCCTCATCCTGCCCAATCACGAACTCGTCGAGGTACGCCTTGATCTCTTTGGGCGTGGGCAGTTCGGTCAGACTGAAGTCGCCGCCTGCTTTCTTGTTCTGCTTGACCAGCTCGTGCGCGCGGTCCGTGCACTCGTTGCAAATGAAGGCGGCGCGGCCCGGCGCCTCGATCAGCTGGGCAATCTGCGGATGCTGCCGCCCACAGAACGAGCAGCGGTCTCCCCCCGTCTTGGTCATTGCGCGCCTCCCAGTTCCCGGGTGTTTTCGATGACAGAGTCAATCAGGCCGTACTTCAGCGCTTCCTCGGGCGACATAAAGTAGTCGCGCTCCATGTCGCGCAGCAGCTTGTCGTGCGGCAGGTCGGTATGCCGGTGGTAGATACTCACCAGCTTGTCGCGCAGGTGCAGCACTTCCTTGGCCTGCACTTCCAGGTCGGGGGTGTTGCCCCGGAAACCCGCCGAGCCCTGGTGAATCATGATGCGGCTGTTGGGCAGGGCCATGCGCTTGCCCTTGTCGCCGGCCATCAGCAGCACGCTGCCCATGCTCATGGCGATGCCCACACAGATGGTGCTGACGGGCGCTTTGATGTAGCGCATGGTGTCGTAAATCGCCAGGCCCGCGTAGACTTCGCCGCCGGGGCAGTTGATATACATCTGAATTTCCTGCTCGGGGTTTTGAGAGTCCAGCAGCAGCAGCTGCGCCACAATGGTGTTGGCCATCTGGGACTCGATTGGCGTGCCCACGAAAATAATCCGGTCTTTGAGGAGGCGCGAGTAGATGTCGTACATCCGCTCGCCGCGTCCAGTCTGCTCAATGACGTAGGGAATCACGCTCATAAGGGCGATTATCGCACGGGACGGAAAACGTAAAGTGTCAAAGGTGGGGAGTGGAGGCGGGCAACAGCCAGAAGACACGCGTGTTAGGGACGCGCTGCTGGCCTTGCTGGCGGCGCAGGCGGAAGAGTTGGGATACAGCCACCATGAGGAAAGGGCGTGGGGGGGCATCTTTCGGCGCGAAGTAATGCACGGCGCTCTGTTCCTCAAATATCGTTTACAACACTTTCAGGGTAGATGGCACGCTGATGTGCAGGGCTGCATGAGATTTCTCGTTTTTCAGAGTGGAGAGGAGCGTATTCTCAGTTTTTGCAGCACACCGCACCGTCTGGAGAACACTCAGGCCCGCAGATGGCGTTTTCCCTCAGAAGCCCGCGATCCCGAACTGCGCTGGATTGCCAAAGAAATCCGGGGCAGTTACACCCGAACGTTGCTCCCTTTCCTTAAGCAGGTTTCAACTCCAATAAGCCTCCTGACATTCATGACGAACGAGTATCAGCCATACAAACTAGCTTCAGCGGACCTGCTCACTCCTTTTCGGAGCGCGGCGCTGGTGTTGGGAACTTTGCTGCGCCCCGAAGAAGCCGCTCCCGCTCTGGCCCAACTGAACGCGGCGGAACTCGTTTTCAGTGCCCGCTGGGAGGCCTACTTCGGTCCCTTGGACCCTTCCTAACCCTCTCTTCTCCGTACCACCCCCTACAGTCCCCCCACCCTCCTCTCCCCCACCCTGGGGCATGAACCTTTCTTCTTACCGCACGTTGGGCCGCTCGGGCCTGGTGGTCAGCCCATTAGCGCTGGGCACCATGACCTTTGGCACCGCCCGCTGGGGCGCGTCCGACGACGAATCTCAGGCAATTTTCAACGCTTACGTGGAAGCCGGCGGCAATTTCATTGACACCGCCAACGTGTATGCCGGAGGCCGCAGCGAAGAGTGGGTGGGGCGTTTCGTTACTCAGGGGAAGCTCCGTGACCGCCTCGTTCTGGCCACCAAGGCCGCCTTCTCCACCGAAAAGGGCAATCCACACGCCAGCGGCAACGGGCGCAAGCACCTGCACGCGGCGCTGGACGCCTCGCTGCGCCGCCTGAGCACCGACTACATCGACCTGTACTGGCTGCATATCTGGGACATGGTGACGCCCGCCGAAGAGGTGCTGCAGACCCTATGTGACTTCGTGCGCGAGGGGCGCATTCGGTACTTCGGATTTTCGAACGTGCCCGCCTGGTATGCCGCCAAGGCCGCCACGTTGGCCCAGGTGCACGGCGTCCCCGGCCCCATCGCCCTACAACTGGAGTATTCGCTAGTAGGCCGCGACCTGGAACGTGAGCATGCCCCTGCGGCGCGCGAGCTGGGGCTGGGCCTGACCCCCTGGAGTCCCCTGGCCGCCGGCTTTCTTACTGGTAAATACACCCGCGAGGACGGTTTGAAGGGCACGGCCCAGGGCGAGGGCCGCCTGGACGGCCCCAATCCGTTTGGCGACAGCAAATTCACCGAACGCAGCTGGCGCACCCTGGACGCGCTGAGGGCGGTGGCAGCCGAGGTGGACCGTCCACTGGCGCAGGTGGCGCTGGCCTGGGTGGTGGCTCAGCTGGGCGTGACTTCGACGATCATCGGGGCCAGCAGCGCGCGACAACTGACCGACAATCTGGCCTCGCTGGACGTTCGGCTGAGTGCCGAGCAGCTGAAGACCCTCGGCGAGGCAAGCGCCCCGGACACCCCCAACTTCTTCTCAGACGGTCTGCGCTCCATGATTTTTGGTGGCAGTGACGTGCAGGGCTGGACACCGTAAGCTCGCTCTGGACTGAATACTGAACAAGGCCGCCCCAGCTGTGGGCGGCCTTATTGATACGGGATTGGGAGCACCACGACCGGCGCCCCTACTGCTCAGTCCACGATCAGTGGAATCAGCACCGGGTTGCGGCCCGTCACCTTGCGGACAAAGCGCCGCACGGCCCCGTACATGTCGTCGCGCACATCTTCCAGGCGCTTCTTCTCGCGGGTGCCCTGCTCCACGGCGTCCAGGGCCACCTTGCGAATCTGGGCGTCCAGTTCACGGTTGGCGCGTACAAAGCCGCGCGAAACGATCTCGACGTGGGGGGTGGGATGCAGCACCGCCGTCATGATCAGGATGCCTTCCTGGCTCATGTTCACGCGGTCCAGCAGCACATCGTCCCCGATGTCGCCCACACCCAGGCCGTCCACATAGACGGCACCGGCCGGCACCGTGCCTGTCACCTTGAAATCCTCCTGGCTCAGGCGCACAACGTCGCCGTTCTTGGCAATTAGGGTGCGCTTGGGAGGCCGGGGCAGCGTCTGGGCCAGTTTGGCATGGTTAATCTGGTGACGGGGCTCGCCGTGCCAGGGCAGGAAGAACTTGGGCCGGGTCAGGTTCAGCACTGTGGCCAGTTCCTCCTGACTGCCGTGGCCCGAGGCATGCACCTTGTACGCCGGGGGGTAGTACACGTCCACGCCGATTTCGTACAGGCGGTTGACCACGAGGTTCACCGCTTCCTCGTTGCCGGGAATCGGGTTGCTGCTCAGAATCACACTGTCGCCCCGGCGCAGCGCAATTTTGGCGTGGTTGCCAAACGCCAGGCGGGGCAGCACGCTCATAGGCTGGCCCTGCGAGCCGGTGCAGATGTACAGCACCTGCTGGTCCTGCAGAGTGCCCACCTCGTCATTGCTCAGGAAAGGCTCGGGCAATTCCATGTAGCCCACGCTCTGGGCCACCTGGGCATATTTCAGGATGCTGCGGCCTTCGAGCACCACGCGGCGGCCCAGGCGGTGGGCAATCTGCACGATGTTTTGCATGCGGTGCACGTTGGACGCGAAGGTGGACAGGAACACGCGGCCCTTGCAGCTGGCAATCAGCTGCTCCAGGTTGCGCGCCACTTCGGCCTCGCTGACGCTGCGGCCCGGGCGCTCGGCATTGGTGGAATCCGAAATCAGCAGCAGCACGCCGTCCTTGCCCGCCTGCTCAATGCGTGCCAGGTCGCTGGGGCGCCCGTCGCTGGGTTCCTCGTCCAGCTTGAAATCCCCCGTGTGCAGCACCACCCCAGCCGGCGTGGACAGGATGTACCCGGCGTTGTCAGGAATCGAGTGGGTCATGCGCAGGAACTCGACCTGAAACTGCGTGCCGATGCGCACCTTGTCGCCCATCTGCACCTCGCGCAGGTCGGTGTCCACGTCGCGGATACCAAATTCGGACAGCTTCTCGCGCACCAGCCCCAGGGTCAGACCCGCGCCGTAAACCGGCACCTTGGGCAACCGGGGCAGGATGTACGGCAGGCCGCCAATGTGGTCCTCGTGGCCGTGGGTCAGAATCCAGCCTTTAATCAGGTCGGCGTTCTGCTGCAGGTAGTCAATGCGCGGAATGATGAGGTCAATGCCCATCTGGTGGCTGTCGGGAAAGGCCAGGCCGGCGTCCACGACCATAATCTCGTCGCCGGAGCGGTAGACGGTGATGTTCTTGCCAATCTCGCCCATGCCGCCCAGCGGAATGACTTCAAGGTGCGGGGCGGCCCCCTGGGCGGGTGTGGCCTTGTTGGGCTGGGTCATGAGGATCTCCGGTGGGCTGGATGCGGCCCCTGGGCGGGGATGCACAGCAGGTTGTGAGAGAAGGCGGGGCCACCAGGGGCAGCCGGGGTGGGGACTGAGTTGTGTCGCTCTGCGCTGGGGCCAGGGGCCGGCAGACATAGAGGCGCGGTCTCACCAACCTAGCACACCCCCGGCGGGGGACAGCCCAGCAGGCCGCCACCAGCCCCCCAAAGGCCGCGAAGTTCAGGAGCGCAAGACCCTGGCGGTCAAGAAACCATCATGAAGGCGCCCCTCATGAGGGGGTATCATCGGCCACGTGACCACGCAACGCATTCTTGTCATCGAGGACGACCTGGACATTGCCAACGTCCTACGGATGGACCTAACCGACGCCGGCTTCGAAGTTGACCACGCCGACAGCGCCATGAACGGCCTCATCAAAGCCCGCGAGGACCAGCCCACCCTCATTCTGCTGGACCTGGGCCTGCCTGACTTTGACGGCGGCGACGTGGTGCAGCGCCTGCGCAAGAACAGCGCGGTGCCGATTATCGTGCTGACCGCCCGCGACACCGTGGACGAAAAGGTGCGCCTGCTAGGCCTGGGCGCCGACGACTACCTGATTAAGCCCTTTCACCCCGACGAACTGTTGGCCCGCGTCAAGGTGCAGCTGCGCCAGCGCACCACCGAGAGCCTGACGATGGGCGACCTGACGCTGGACCCGCAAAAGCGCCTGGTGACCTACAAGGGCGACGAACTGCGCCTCTCGCCCAAGGAATTTGACATCCTGGCGCTGCTGATTCGTCAGCCAGGGCGCGTGTACTCGCGCCAGGAAATCGGCCAGGACATCTGGCAGGGGCGCCTGCCCGAGGGCAGCAACGTCGTGGACGTGCATATGGCCAACCTGCGCGCCAAGCTGCGCGACCTGGACGGCTACGGGCTGCTGCGAACCGTGCGCGGCGTCGGCTACGCCCTGCGCGGCTAAGGGCCAGGACACATGACGGACGCCCAGCCTGGTCTGGGCCGGCCAGATGGGTCGGGCACCGGGTTTGCCGGGGTGGACGCCAGCGCGCTGCTGGCCGCCCTGCCGGACCCGGTGGCGCTGCTGCACCCTGGCGGCGAGGTCACGCTGAACGCGGCGGCGCAGGAGCGCATCACGCGCGCCTCGCCGCAGGGCGACTGGCAGGCGCTGTTTCAAGCAGAGAGTGCCGATGCGGTGCGGGCGGCGGTGATGGGCGCCCTGGAAGGCCAGACCTCGCGCGTCACGGCGCGGGCCGTGGACACGGTGGCGCCGGCCCTGGTGACGGTCTCGCCGGCAGGGGGCGGCGTCCTGATTCACCTGCATGTGGCGCGCGACCCCCTGGAAGTGGCCCTGGAACTGATGGACAGCCTGCGCCTGGGCATGACGGTGCAGGCCCCCGACAGCCGCATTTTGCACGCCAACCGCGCCGCCGAGCAGATTCTGGGCCTCAGCCTGGACCAGCTGACCGGGCGCGATTCCATGGACCCCCGCTGGCAGGCCATTCATCCGGACGGCTCGGCGTTTCCCGGTGACACCCACCCGTCTGTGCAGGCGCTGCGCAGCGGCGAAGCGGTGTATCACGTCCCGATGGGCATCTTTCACCCGCCCAGCGGCGAGCAGCGCTGGCTGGACGTGACCGCCCTGCCCCGGCGCGCCCCCGGCAGCGCTCAGCCCAAGCAGGTCACGACCGTCTTTAACGACGTCACAGACCTGTACACCACCCAGAAGGCGCTGCGGGGCAGCGAGCAGCGCTTTCGCTCGCTGGTCGAGGCCACCGCCCAGATCGTGTGGACCACCCAGCCTGACGGCGCCTTTTTGCCGCCGCAGCTCGACTGGGAAGCCTTCACGGGCCAGACGCCGGAAGAGTACAGCCAGGCCGGCTGGCTGGGCGCCCTGCATCCAGAAGACCGCGCCCACGCCATTGCCGCCTGGGAAGGAGCGGTGGCGGCCCGCAGGCCCTACATCACGGCCTACCGCGTGCGCCGCGCCGACGGCGTGTATGTGGCGATGGACGCGCGCGGCGTACCTGTGCTGGACGAGCGGGGCGCCGTCAGCGAATGGGTGGGCACCAACACGGATGTTACCGAGCTGCGCGCCGCCCAGCAGGAACTGATGGACGCCAACGCCGACCTGGAGGCGCGGGTGCAGACCCGCACGGCCGAACTGGCGCAGGTCACGCGCTTCAGCACCCTGCTGCTGACAGCAGTGGGCGAGGGCATCTTTGGGCTGGACCCGCGCGGCGTGACTACCTTTGCCAATCCAGCGGCGGCCCGCATCTTTGGTCACAGCGTTGAAAGCATGATTGGCCAGAGCCAGCACGACCTTATTCACCACCACCATGAGGACGGGCGGCCCTACCCGGTTTCAGAGTGCCCCATTCACCAGACGCTGCGCGACGGCCAGACCCGCCGCATCGAGCGCGACGTGATGTGGCACGCCTCGGGCCGGGCGGTGCCGGTGGCCTACGTCGTGACGTCCACGCAGGACGCTTCCGGGCAGGTGGGCGGCGCGGTGGTGATGGTGCAGGACATCACTGAGCGTGAGCAGGCGAGGCAGCAGCTGCACGAGATGATTGAGAATCTGGAGCGCAGCAACCAGGACCTCGAACAGTTTGCCTATGTGGCTTCTCATGACCTGCAAGAACCGCTGCGGACCATCGGCAGCTACACCGAGCTGCTCGCCCGGCGCTACAGCGGCCAGCTGGACGAGCGGGCCGGGCAGTACCTGACCTACACACAGGGCGCCGTCGAGCGGATGCGCAGCCTTATTCAGGACCTGCTGGCCTTCGCCCGCACCGGCCGGCAAGACACTCCCCTGACGCCGCTGGCGCTGAATGACCTGATGGCGGCGGCGGCCAGTAACGTTCAGGGGACCTTGCAGGGGGGCGGCACCCTGACCTGGCACACGCCTCATTCGGTGCTGGGCCAGGCCTCGCTGCTGACCCAACTGCTAACCAATCTGGTGAGCAACGGCCTGAAGTTCTGCGCGCCGGGCCAGCCGCCACAGGTGCGCGTAACCTCGCGCCTGGAGGGGGCCTTTGTGCATCTGAGCGTGCAGGACAACGGCATTGGCATTGCGCCGGAATACCACACCCGCGTGTTTGACATCTTTCAGCGGCTGCATCACCGGGACTCCTTTGCCGGCAACGGCATGGGGCTGGCCATCTGCCGTAAGATTGCCGAACACCACGGCGGCCAGATCTGGGTCGAGTCCAGCCCAGGGCAGGGCAGCACGTTTCAGGTGAGCCTGCCGGCGGTGCCGACCCCATGACCGCGCCTTCTACACCCATTGAAATCCTGCTGGTCGAGGACAACGAACCCGATGTCCTGCTGACCCTGGAAGCCTTCGAGGAATCCCGCGTGCCCAACCGCATGCACGTGGCCCGCGACGGTGTGGACGCCCTGCGCTTTCTGCGCCGCGAGGGCGAACATGCCGGTTCGCCGCGCCCCGACGTGATTCTGATGGACATCAACATGCCGCGCAAAACGGGGCTGGAGGTGCTGGAGGAACTCAAGGCCGACCCCCTGCTGCGCAGCATTCCTGTCGTGATGCTGACCACCAGCCAGGCCGACGACGACGTGCGGTCCTGCTACGAGCGTCACGCCAGTGGGTACGTGGTCAAGCCGGTGGGCTTCGAGAACTTTCTGGGCGCCATGCGAGCTTTTGAAGCCTTCTGGCTGACGTTTGTGCGCTTCCCCCCTCGGGCCTGACTGTCAGCACAGAGAGGCGCTCAGGACTTGGGGGCGTCTCTGCGTCTGGGCAGCAGGAGGAAGGAACAGGGGGTGCTTGCTCACTCCCAAGGCTGCAGAAAACAGGTGAAAAGGAGGTAGCCACAGCACGAACAGCCGTGGCCACCTCCTTTTCACTCAATCCGCACTCTTCAGCACGCGGTGCCTGAACCCTAGCCTCCGCGCTTGACGGTGCAGTCGCCGCCGGTCAGTTTGGTGCCGGTGCCGCTGAGCTTGGCGAACACGGCGTCCAGGTCGGCCATTGAGCCAGTAACACTGATGCCAGGGTATTCCCGGACGCCGCCGATATAGGGCTGGCGCACGATACATACCACCAGCCGCTTGGCGTCGCGGGTGTCCCAGACCTGAAAGTGCCGGTTACTCTCGGTGTAGCCAATGTAGGCCCGCGCATCTTCATAGCTCCATTCGCGCTCAGTGCGGTCATAGTCCGGGGCAGCGGGCACCACGACTTCGCCCTCCACCTTTTCATTGAACTGGTCGCGGCCCGTGATGGTCCAGCGTTCACCCTCAACCAAGGGGCCTTTCAGGACGTCTGCCGTGGTGGCAGCGGGCGCGCAGGCAGCGAGAAACAGGGCAGGCAGCAGAAGCAAGGAACGCATACAGCTGCCCACCCTAGCGCAGCCGTGAGGCCTGCGTAAGAAAGTTTGTGGCCTACAGCTCCAAATTCAGTGGCGTGCGGCTCTGGGCTGGAATGGCCGTGAGCAGCACCTCATATTTCCCGGTCACGAACACCTTGAACCCGTGTTTCTGGAGGCCACGCCGGGCATTCGTGACATCAGCGGCCAGCAGGCTCAGGTCTGGGCGGGCAAAGTTGCGCAGGCGCGCGCCGTAACTCAGGGTGCCGTCGCGGTAGCGGGCGTTCGGGTAACCCAAGATCAGACCGCCGCTGGAGCTCAGGTGATGCCGGCGCAGCGCCGAGAGCAGCACGTCCTGGGTGACGCCGGGGCTTTGCAGCAGGCTCAGGGCCAGGACGAGGTCAAAGCGGCCCAGGTCAGGGGGCAACACGTTGACATCCTGCTGCAGGAAAGTGGCGGCTGGAAACCTGGCCTGCGCAGCCCGCAGCGCCCCGGAGTCAAGGTCTACCCCCGTCACTTGCAACGCCTGGCCCGGAAAGGCCAGGGCCAGGGCGTCCAGCTCATGGCCAGCATTCACCCCCAGCGCCAGCACCCGGCCGCTGGGCGGCGGATTAACCCGCCGCAGCGCCTCGATGAAGGTGGCCAGAAACACGGGGTCCTCCAGCTTGTTCACGCGGCCCCAGCCCCCGGCTGGGCTGTAGCCGGCCGCATCCGGGTCAGGCACGGCGCCCCAGGTACGCAGCCGCACGGTGACGCGGCCTGCCTCGGCCCGTTCGGGGGTCAGCAGATGGGCGCCGAGCAGGTCGGCCAGGTCGGTCCAGGTGGCCCAGGGACGGTGGCATCCGGCGGGCGTGGGCTCACCCGCGTGGAGACCCAGCCCCAGGTCGGGGTCGGGCACGGTGAACGCCACCTCGCCCTGAAGCCGCAGGGCGCCGCGCACGGCAGGCAGAATGACGCTCATGGGTTCGGTGGTAAAGAAGAGGGGGAGAGCAGACAAAGCCCCGTCAGGATAGACGGGGCCGGAACCGAAGGAGAAGCGGGCTTTAGCCTTGCAGGGCGGCGGCCAGCTGGCGCAGGCCGCTCTGGTCAGCTTCGGGGGCGTCTGGGGCGAGGCTCTCGGTGGCGGCACCCAGGTCGGGCAGCAGGGCGGCGGCGCCTTCGAGGTCACCGCTTTCCAGGGCCGACTTGAGGCTGGCCAGGTGCTCCACGACCGTCTCGGCGCCGGGCACGCCGTCCAGCGTCTGGTGCCAGCTCGTCACGTTGTCAATCGCGGCGCTGGCGGGCACGTCCTGAAGGCCACCCGAAAGGGCGTCAATGGTCTGCTGTAACTGCTGGTTCATGCTTGACCTCCTGCGTCTGGGAATTTCCTGCCTGCACAGCACACCACGGCAAGAGGCGGCGAAGTGTAGGCCCGCACGCTTCATGAAGTGCAGGAATTCCGCGTGCTGGCCGACTTTTTGCAAGCGTGCTTACGGTCTTTTTCTGGTGCACACGCTGAGCTGACCCGGTGACCAGCCTGTGGCCTGCCCGTGGAGCCGACCTCGAAGCTCGCCTGACGCGCGTGTTCCTGCGTGCCGCTGACCCCAGTCCGGCGCAGGCCCGCTTGAAACTGCGCTTCGTGCATACGGCGCCCGACGCCTGCGTGCTGGTGGACGGCCGCAGTGACGAAGTGGCCCTGAGCAGCGGTAACGCCGCCCGGCAGGGAGACGCCGACCTGACTTTTCACCTGCGGGGGCCAGAGGCCCACACCTTCTGGCGCGGCGAATTAAACCCGGTGGCCGCCATGACGGCAGGCGTGCTGCGAATTGAAGGCCCGCTGCTGCGTGCCCTGGCGCTGGCCCCCGGCCTGAAACTGGTCCAGGCGGCGTACCGGGAGGAAACGGCCTGATCGCACCCAAGACCTAGACTCCACAGATGGATATACGGCAGCTGGAGCGGCAGCGACTTCGGGCGATCCTGCACGCCGAGCAGGCCACCCTGGAGGCGCTTCATCATCCTGACTTTCAGTTGTGCACGCCCAGCGGCGCCATCTGGACCAGAGCCTTTTATCTCTCGGGCCTGCTGGACGGCTCTCTTCAGTACCACCGCTTTGAACCCGTGACGCCCCTGGAGGTGCGGCAGGTGCCTGGACTGGGCGCCGTCCGGTACCGCTCGGTGATTGACGTGTCCTTCCAGGGTGGCCCGAACAACCATCTGGAATGCTGGCATCTGGATATTTACACGCAGGCCCAGGACAGTGCGTGGCGCTGCCTCTGGTCACAGGCCACCGATACGATTCGAGACTGAGTGCGTCGCCCAGACTCCCCAAGTCGAGACAGCGGCCCGCTCTAGCCTGAAGGAGGATGGTCACCCCACATCTGCGCCATGCACTCCTCCTGCGCGATGGACGCCAACCCGACCGTAGTCGCGTCTGATGCGGATGCCGCTTCATTACGTCACAGCCGGAAGGGTACCGCCTGCGCCTCCATATATTCGTACCTTCCCCCTCTCGCTCCGCTCGGATTTCATCGAAATTCCTATGAGGGCAGACTCGGAAAGCGGCACTGCCCTTCAATCAGGCGAACAAGGTTCAGCCGTGTTCTTTTGACAGCGGCTGCCCGTTCCATTGAGGGGCCGAGAACGCCCCTCAACTCCACTTTCGCCGCCGTCTCTTCCGGAGACTCACTGTGTTCGCCTCAGCGTAGTTGAGGACCATCACCCTCAACCACCCTGAGTTCCGCTATGAGAGCGAGTGATCCAGACGGCAGGCCAGAGCATCAGCCCCGCCTGACCTCAATACCCCCGGTGCTTGACCACTGCGCCTTGCCCTTCCAGCCACTGCGTCACCGTGCCCACGGCGGCTTTCACGCCCGGCGTGATAATCGGGCCGCCGAACTTGGCCAGACGCACCAGATGGGTGCCGTCCTCCCGCGCCGTGATGCCCACCAGCACTTCCTGGGTCAGCTCGCCTTCGACGACATGCGCCAGCGCCACCCAGCCGTCACGCCGCAGCGCCTGATACAGCTCAAGCAGCACCACGGTCCAGCCTGCGTCCTGGGGATCACGGCCAGGGGGGCGGCGGTCCGTGACCTTGTCAAAAGCGGCGGGGTGAAAGTCGGCGGGCAGGGTCAACACAGCGTGGGGCACAGCGGTCTCCGGGGCAGAGAGAGGGTCGGCAGGATAGGGCGCGGTCTGGCCGTGGGAGATCGGCGCGTGGGCGGTGGGCACAAAGCGGGCGTGGTTGACCCCCAGGCCCAGGTCGCGCCACTTGAGGGCGTACTTGGTTTCCAGGGCGGCGGCGGGCGGCTCGCCCTGTTCCACGCGCATGACGCCGCTTGAATTTGCCTCGGCGCAGGCAAAGGCGAAATACTCGTCGTGGTCGGTGGTCAGCAAAATGGCGCCGCCGGGTTTCAAGCGGCTGGCGGCCAGCCGAAAAAACGGCGCCTGCAGCAGGCGGTGGTCGGTATGTCCGGCCTTGGGCCAGGGGTCGGGAAAGTTGACCACCATCAGGTCCAGGCCGGCGTGGGGAATCACCTCGCGCACCAGCACGTCGGCAGGCAGTTTAGTCAGGTGGGCGTTGTGCAGGCCAGCGTCTTTGAGGCGGCGCGCCGCCTTGAGCAGCGACACGCCCGAGAGTTCCACGCCCAGGTAATTGGGCGCCTCGGGAAAGGTGCAGGCAAAGTGCGGCCAGAAGCGGCCGTCGCCAAAGCCCACCTCCAGCACCCAGGGGCGACCGGGCGTATCCGGATACAGGCGCGCCGGGTCGTCGGGAAACTGGAAATCACCCAGGCGAAGAATCATGCGCCCGCCTCGGTCACCAGGTCGGCAGCCAGACGGGCCGCGTCATTCAGCACGCTGGCGTAGGTATGGTCGCCGGGCACGCACTGGCCCAGCATCCGCACCCGGTCCAGGCGGCCCACACGAAACCCGTCCAGCTCGCCCGGCGCGGGGGTCAGAAAGCGCACGTCATAGGGGGGTTCCACGCCCTCACCCTCGGCGCGGCGCTCGGCGCCCACCAGCCAGACGCCGCTGCGCGCCAGGTCATCGGCCAGAAAGTCGTAGGCGACCTCCGAGAGCCGCCCGGCCTCTTCCATCGTGTCGCCCACCAGCAGGCGGCCCTTCAGAAAGGCGCCCACCGCCAGCACACACAGGCGCGCGCGCAGGGACGGGCCTTCCCAGGTGGACAGGGTCACGGTCGCCTCGTCTTCATCCAGCGCCGTCACGGTGCTTTGCAGCAGGTGAATACCGGCGGTTTCTTCGATGCGCGCCTTGACATGGCGGTGAAAGGTCCAGCCGTCAGTGTCGGGGGCCAGGGCCAGGCGCACCTCTTCAAACAGGCTGCCGGGCGCGAATACGGCGCCGGCGGTGGTGGGCTGGTACAGATTGCCCAGGTGGTCCAGGGCCTGCGACACCAGCAGCACGTCCTGCCCCGCGCGGGCCAGCCGCCACGCCAGTTCGGTGCCGGCCAGGCCCGCGCCCACGACGGCCACGTCGTACAGGTGCCCAGGTTGCGGGCGGCTTCGGGGAGAGGCGGGGCCAAACATAGGGCGCAGTCTAGGGTCAGAGACCGGCGCAGGGCCAGGACACGGCGCCCCGTATGCTGTCGGGATGCCCCCTGAGGACGCCCCCAGCAACGCCGGCTACGCCTACCGGGCGGTGGTCCGGCAGGCTGGCACCCTGCTGGACTTTCTAAGTCTGCACTACCCCCACTCGGCGCGGGAGGTCTGGGCTCAGCGGCTGGCGGCAGGTCAGGTGGAGGTTCAGGGCAGGCGCGCTCAGGGGGGCGAGTGCGTGCGCGCCGGGCAGGTCGTGGTGTGGCACCGCCCCCCCTGGCGGGAGGAGACCGCGCCTCTGCACTTTGGGGTGCTGCACGAGGACAGCGCCCTGCTGGCCGTGAACAAGCCTTCCGGACTGCCCACACTGCCGGGCGGAGGCTTTCTGGCCCACACGCTCCTGAGTCTGGTGCGCGCGCAGTATCCGGGGGCCAGTCCCCTGCACCGCCTGGGACGCGGCACCAGCGGCGTGGTGCTATTCGCCCGGACTGGCGAGGCCGGGTCGGCCCTGGCCCGCGCCTGGCGCGACCATGAAGTCACCAAGGTCTACCGCGCCCTGAGCAGCGGTGAGGCCGCGCAGCACACCTACGACATCACCGCGCCCATTGGCCCGGTGCCGCATCCCCGGCTGGGCACGGTGTACGCGGCCCAACCGGAAGGCAAACCCAGTGTCAGCCGGGCACAGGTCAGGCGGCGCACGCCCGGCCAGACCCTCTTTGACGTGCAGATTGCCACCGGGCGCCCCCACCAGATTCGGATTCATCTGGCCAGCATCGGGCATCCGCTGGTTGGCGACCCGCTGTACGGCGCCGGCGGCCTGCCTCTCCCTGACCTGCCTGGGCTGCCCGGCGACCTGGGCTACTGGCTGCACGCCTGGACGCTGGGGTTTCGGCACCCGGTGAGTGGGCAGCACATGCTGGTGGAGGCCGAACCGCCGCCAGAGTTACAGTAAGAGACCGGATGTCGCTGAGGGCAGCTCACACTCCCGAGGCTTTGGTTGTAGGCAACGACCTTCAGAGCTGAACGGGGACTTTCTCAGCCTAATCATCAGGTCGGCGCACTCATGGAAAACCCCGCGTGGATTTCTGCCTGACGGGGCAGCAGCAAGGACAGCGCATTTCAAGGCCACTGCATAAGCCCCTCTACCAGTGCAACGACCCGAGTGAACCTGCCGTCTTCTGGAAGACCTGAAAGCCCAGCCCTGCCCCTTCACCGCTCGGTTTCGGCCGTATACGTGCCGTCAGCTCGGCCCCGGAAGGTCACGGTGCCCTGACGGTCGGTGCGGTAGACCCGCGCGCCCGCCTGCTTGTACAGGTTCAGCGCCTGGGCGGTGGGGTGGCCGTAGGTGTTGCCAGTCCCCACGCTGACCACCACGTTCTCGGGGCGCACGTTGGCCAGCCACGCGGCGCTGTCGCCGTTCGCCGCGCCGTGATGAATGCTCTTGTACACCTGAAAGGGGCCGCGCAGGTCGGCGCGGTCCTGGGCCAGCCAGCCTTCGGTTTCAGGGGTCTCGCTGTCGCCGGTCATCAGGGCGCGGAAGTCCCCGAATTGCAGGGCGATCCCCACGCTGTTCTCGTTCTGCTCGTCGCCCACACCGGGGGGCGGCGCAATGACCCTGAGCTTGACGCTGCCCAGATTGACCGTCTGATTGCTCGCCTTGGCAAAGGTGGTGCCCGCGTCCTGCAGCGCCGAGACCAGCCGCTCCCAGGTCTGGGTGGTGCCGCCCAGCCCATTGTTGAGAAACAGCCGGGGTTTGAGCGCCGCAGCCGGCACCAGCCCGGCAATGTGGTCGGCGTCGGCGTGACTGGCGACCATCAGGTCCAGGGCCGTTAGATTCAGCGCTTCCAGGTGGCCCCGCATCCGCTCGGCGCTGCGGCCCCCGTCAATCAGCAGGCTCTTGCCTTCCGGGCTTTGCACCAGGATGGCGTCGCCCTGCCCCACGTCCAGAAAGCGGATGATGACCTCGCCGGCTGGCCCGGTGGGGGTACCCTCTTCCCCGCCGCCGCCCTGCTGACGCATCCAGCCGCAGGCGGCCAGCGACACGGTCCCCAACAGCACCAGCACGCCCAGCACATCTGAGGCGCTGGGGCCGCGTGGGCGCCCGCTACGGGCCGATTTGCGGGCAGAGGCCGCCTTGACTTTCCTGGCGGCTGGCCCCGACTTGCTCCCTGCTTTACGCGGCGCCGCAGGTTTCTCGCCCGGCTTCTTCTTACCCTTGCCGCCCGTCACAGCGTCACCTCGCCGTCGTCGTTCAAAGGCAGCGCCGCCTGTCCCTGCGTGTTCAGGGCGTCCAGCCGCGCCTGGGCCTCGGCCCGCCGCTCGGCCGTGACACTGGGCAGGCGCACCAGCGTCACCCCGTCAGGGCCGTCCTGCACCGCCAGCACGTCGCCTTCTTCCAGCCCAGCAGGCAGGTCTGCCAGGGGCCGGGTCACGGTGGTGCCGTCTGGCCGCTCCAGCCGAGCCACCACGCCGCGCGGCGTGGGTTCCAGGCCGTCCACGGTCCAGCGTTCGGGCCAGTTCTCCTCCGCCTGTTCTGTTTTTGCCTGGGCGCCTTCCCTGTTCATCTGCCCACAGCGTAGCGCAGGGCGCCGCCGGGCAGGTGTGGGAACGCTCCAGGACCAGGGCGCCTCTCAATGCCGTGGGCACTGGTATCGGTGATAGAACCTCATTTCGTTCACCTGAGCAGCAGCTGAGGCGCACCACTACTGGCCCCTCTGAGGGCCGCTCTCAGTCGGCGCCCTGGCGCAGCAGTTGTACGCGCTGGCGCTTGGCGCTGTACATGCGGGCGTCGGCCTGCCGCAGCCAGTCACTCAGGGTCGCGCCCGGCCAGGCCGCCACGGCCCCTACATTCAGGCGCGGCGCCTGCGGCACCGGCCAGCTGAAGGCGGCCACACGGTCCAGAAAATCGGCCAGCCGCGCCTCACTTTCGGTCTGGGGCCAGGGCAGCAGCGCGGCAAACTCGTCGCCGCCCAGCCGGCAGACAAAGCCCGCTGTCCGCACGAGGTCGCCCAGCAGCGAGGCCACGCCGATCAGCACCTCATCGCCCACCGGATGCCCGTGCCCATCATTGATGCTCTTGAAGTCCTGCACGTCCATGACCGCCAGGGTATGCGGCTGGCCGCTGCCCAGCGCGTCCTGCACCCGCCCGGTCAGGGTGCGGCGGTTGGGCAGGCCAGTCAGGGGGTCGGTGTTGGCTTCCCGCTGCACCTGTTCGTGCAGCGCGGCATTTTCCAGGGCGATGCTCAGGTGAACGCCCAGCAACTCCAGAAACTCCAGGTCTTCATCTGTAAAGGCGTCCAGGTCGTAGCTCTGCACCGACAGCACACCGACTTCCTCGTCGCCCACATGCAGCGGCACGCCCATCCACGACAGGGTATGCGGCAGGTCGTGGCGAAAATGCACGCGCACCACCTTCAGGCCCTCGCGCGCCACATAAGCCCGCAGGTCGTTTTGCAGCCTCAACTGGCCATTCAGGACCCGCTCCAGCAGGCCGTCGGTGCGCGGGGGGAGATTCTGTTCGTCCAGGCTGTCACTTTCCAGGGTCAGGCAGTGCCAGCCGCCTCCCGGCAGGCGCCGGGCCAGCAGAGTCACGGGCGTGGCAAACAGCGCCTGCACCTGGGCGTGCATGGTCCGCAGCAGGTCCGGCGTGCGGGCGTGCCGGGCCAGCGCCGCCGTCACCTGTACCAGCGAGCGGTACCGGGCAATCTGGCGCTGGGCATCGGCGGTGGACGTGGTCACCTTGCTCCTTATTGTGGCACGCCGGGGGCCCGGCCCCTGTACCCCCGCACCCCCGGCGGCTGCCCCCGCCCGCCCCGCCGGGGACATTCCTGCCCCGCCCAGCGCCGTATGCTGAGCAGCATGAAGTGGATTTCCGATCCCGCGCTGGTCGGTATCGCGCAGAAAGTCGAGGCCGGCGAGCGCCTGAGCTTTGAAGAAGGCCTGGCGCTCTTTCAGACGCGCGACCTCAATACCCTGATGCGCCTGGCCGACGGCCGCAAGCGAGCCCTGCACGGCGACAAGGTGTATTTCGTGCACTCGATGCGCCTGGAATTTACAAACATCTGTTACGTCGGCTGCACCTTCTGCGCCTTTGCCGCGCGCAAGACCGAGGAGCGCGCCTGGGACTACGACCCCGAACAGGTCGTGGCCCAGGTGGGCCGCCGCTACCTGCCCGGCATTACCGAATTGCACATGAGCAGCGGCCACCACCCCAACCACAAGTGGCCCTATTACCCGGACATGGTGCAGCGCCTGCGCGAGGCCTACCCCGACCTCCAGGTCAAGGCGTTCACGGCCGCCGAGATTGAACACCTGAGCAAGATCAGCAAAAAGCCCACGCTAGAGGTGCTGCGCGACCTTCAGGCGGCGGGCCTGAGCGCCATGCCCGGCGGCGGCGCCGAGATTTTTGCCGACCGGGTGCGCAAGCAGGTGGCCAAAAACAAGGTCAAGGCCGAGAAGTGGCTGCAGATTCACAGCGAGGCGCACTCGCTGGGTATGCGGACCAACGCAACCATGCTGTACGGCCACATCGAAACGCTGGAAGAGCGCCTGGACCACATGCACCGCCTGCGGGAGTTGCAAGACGATTCACTGGCCCGCTACGGCGGCGGCTTTCACGCCTTTATTCCGCTGGCCTTTCAGCCGCTGGGCAATACCCTGGCGCAGAACCTGGGCAAGACCGATTTCACGACGGGCCTGGACGACCTGCGCAACCTGGCCGTGGCGCGCATCTACCTGGATAACTTTCCGCACATCAAGGGCTACTGGGTCATGATTGGCAGCGAGTTGACGCAGGTCAGCCTGGACTGGGGCGTGAGCGACATTGACGGCACCATTCAGGAGGAGCACATCGCCCACGCGGCCGGGGCCACATCCCCTATGGCCCTGTCGCAGGCCGGGATGATCCGCATGATTCAGCACGCCGGGCGCGTGCCAGTGCTGCGCGACGCCTATTACAACGAGCTGGATACTTTTCCCCGCGTCACTGAAGCGGCGGACTGACGCCGTGAGCGCCCCCGACCTGGACGCCGTGCTGGCCCTGGACGACGCCTGGAATGCCGCTTACCACCACGGCGACCCCGAGCGTATGGCCGCCGTTCTGGCCGAGGACTGGCTGGCCTTTTTTCCTGACGGTACGGCGGTCTTCAGGGCCGACCTGCTGGCCAACATGCGCCGCGACCCCCCACCCACTTTGATGTTCGAGCGCCACGCCAGCCGCGTGTTTGGTGACGCGGCCATCACGCGCGGCACGCTGTACGCCGGTGGCGAGCGCGTCCAGAGCTTTTTGCGCGTGTATGCCCGGCGGGCGGGACAGTGGCAGGCGGTCAGCGTGCAGGTGGTGCCGTGAAGGGGGGAGTGGGGTGTGGGAAGTGGGGTGTAGGAGCTTTTGGCTTTAGCCAATACCGCGCTGTTCCTACTTCCTACACCCCACGCCCCACACCCCACGCGCACGCGGAGCGCCCATGACCTACCGCGCGGGCTGGATTCATTACACGAACGTGGCGCCCATTCTGGATTCCCTGGAATTGCCGCCAGGCGTCACCGCCATTACGGGTGTGCCTACCGAGATGAACGCGGCTCTGCTCTCAGGCCAGGTGGACATCGCCAACATCAGCGCGGTGGAATTCATCCGGCACGCCGACATCCTGGAAGCTCTGCCGGACTTCAGCGTAGCGGTGCTGGGGCCGGTGTATTCGGTGAACCTCTTTCATACTCGGCCGCTGGCCAGGGTGCGGCGCATCGCCCTGACGGCGCAGTCCGCCATGAGCGTGGCGCTGCTGGAAGTACTGCTGCGCGAGTGGGGCCTGACCCCCGTGCTGGAACGCGCCGAGGGCGACGCCGAGAGCCTGCTGAGCCAGGGCTACGACGGCGTGCTGCGCATTGGCGACAGCGCTCTGCGGGAATGGTATGGGGTCGCCGGCCCCCTGACCCCGCAGACCACCATGACCAGCCTGCCCAACACGGGGCGCGGCATTACCGTGACCGACCTGGCCTGCGCGTGGTTTGACCTGACGGGTCACCCATTCACGTTTGCGGTGTGGGCCTACCGCAAAGACAACCCGCCCCCAGCTGACCTGATTCAGGCGATGCGGGAAGCGCGCCGCGAGGGGATTGGCCACCTGGCCGCCGTGGCCCAGCGCCACGCCGCCCGCCTGGGCCTGCCCGAGCGCGTGGTGCAGCATTACCTCTGGAACTTCCGCTACCATCTCGAAGCCCCCGACCGCCTGGGCCTGCACGAGTTCGCCGCCAAGGCGGTGCCAGGCCACGCCGAACTGACCTTTGGGCCAAGGCCCGGCCGCCGGGAGGAAGTGAGCAGCGGGCAGAGGTAAAGAGAAGGCGTGGGTTGTGGGTTAGGGGGACAGAGGGCAAGGGATGAGATTCAGGTCCCGCATCTTTTGAAAACTAGAACCTCTCACCTGCACCAAGGCTTCCTGCCCCGTATTGCCCAGGTCCAGGCGAGGCCATTGTGCGCGCAGCGCGCAGGCCCTTGCGCTGGGCGGCAGGATGGCGTCGAGGCCAGACCCATAAACGTAAAGAGCAAACTGGCCAACTCCAGTCAAACCTCTTGCCCAGTGCCAACGTCTACTCCCCCGTCCCCCCTGGGGATGGGGGCTGGGGGGTGGGGCGAACCGAGCCTACTTCTCCTCCCCCACCGGCCCCAACACCACCACCGTCAACCGCTCTAACGGACAGAGCCGCAGCACCTCCTGCACGTCCTGCACCGTCACCCGCTCGTACCGCCCCACCAGTTCGGCCGTGTCCAGCACCCGCTCGGTGGCCAGATATTCCATGCCCAGCGCAAACAGCCGGCCCTGCGGCGTCTCGGCCCGCAGCAGCGTCCCCACGGCCAGCTTGCGCGCCGCCCGCTGAACCGCCTGCGGCGTGATGAGCGTTCCGGCGTTTTGAAGCACGTCCCGGAAGGTCGCCAGCGCGCCGTCCAGGCGTTCCGGATCGCAGGTCAGGCCGCCTTCAAAGGTGCCGGCGCCCTGATAATCCAGGTGGCCCAGGTCGGCGCTGTCGCACAGGCCGGTGTCCACCAGCGCCCAGTACAGCGCGCCGTTCTCGCCGCCGATCAGGTCGGCCAGCACCTGCGCCGCCTCGCGCAGCGGATGGGTGGTGGCCAGGCCTGGGCAGGCGGCCACCACATGCACCCGCGTCAGGTCGGGGTCGTGCAGTACGCGGGTGTGCTCCGGCCAGGCCGGCGGGGGCAAGACGGTGGCGTCTGGCCGGCCAGCGGGCCAGGCGGTCAGCACCCCCTGCGCCCAGGCCAGCACCGCCGCCGCGTCAAACTGCCCCGTGACGGCCAGCGTGACGCGGCCCGCGCCGTAGCGTTCCTGGTGATGCCGCGCCAGCACGGCGGGAGTCAGGGCCCCAACCGTCTCGGGCGTCCCCAGAATGGAGCCTCCCAGCGGATGCGCCCCCCAGTAGTCGGCGCGCAGTTCGTCGGCCAGGCGGGCGGCAGGCTGGTCGGCGTACATGGCGATTTCTTCCAGAATCACGCCCCGCTCGGTGTCGATGTCGGCTGGGCGCAGCGCCGGGCGCATCAGTTCGGTCAGGATGGCCAGCAGCTCGCCCACCTGCTCGGGCAAGGTGGCGGCGTGGTAGACGGTCGCTTCCTCGCTGGTAAAGGCGTTGGCGTGCCCGCCCAGTTCGTCCAGGCGCTCATTGAGTTCGGCGGCGCCCACGACCTCGCTGCCCTTGAACATCAGGTGTTCCAGAAAATGACTGGCGCCCTGCTCGGCGGCCTCTTCCTCGCGGCTGCCGGTGCGCACGAAATAGCCCGCCGCCACCGTCTGGGCCTCGGGGTCGGGTTCAAGCAGCAGGGTCAGGCCGCCCGGCAGGTTGTAGCGCTGGGTCTCAGACATGGGTGGTCTCCAGAGGTGCCGACAGCGGGGGCACCGCGTTGCCCACTGGCCCCAGGGTCACGACGGTGGCCTGCGCAGCGGGGTCGTACCCGGCCAGAAAGGCGTTCACCCCGTCCAGGCTCAGGGCCTCTACCGCCGCGCGCAGGTCAGCGGGGGCGCGGGGGGAACCGAACAGGGCCGTGTCACGGGTCAGGGCGTGGGCGCGGCCACGCAGGCTCTCGGCGCCAAAGACCACGCTGCTGCTCAGGCCCGCGCGGGCGCGGCCAAACTCAGCGGCCGTCAGGCCCTGCGGCAGCCGCGCCAGCTCAGAGAGCAGGACCTCCAGGGTCTCGGGGGCGCGGTCCGGGGTGCTGCCCGCATACAGGCTCAGAAAGCCCTGCCCCCCCAGCACCAGCGGCGAGGCGCTGACCGCGTAGGCCAAGCCGCGCTCCTCACGCACCGAGTGAAACAGGCGGCTGGCGCTGCCACCCGAGAGGGCGCCCACAGCCAGTTGCCAGGCCAGCCAGTCGGGGCTGTGCGGCGCCACCCCCGGACACAGCACGCTGAGGTGGGTCTGCTCGGCGTCCTCGTGCGGCACCCGAACCTGCCCACCCGCTTGAAAATCGGCGGGCACCTCGTCGGCCGCGCCGGGGCGCAGATCACCGAGCACCTCCTGCGCGAGGGCATGCGCCTGGGCTGGGTCCAGGTCAGCCACCAGCCCCAGCACCGTTCCGGCCTGGCCGTAGCGCGTCAGGTGAGCCCGCAGGGCCGCTGGACTCAGCGCCGTCAGGCCGCCGGGCGTGCCACTGACCGGGTGGGCGTAGCCGGCAAACGGCGACCCCAGGGGCCGGGGAAAGGCGGCGGCGCGGGCCTCCAGGGCCAGCAGGTCGGCTGGGCTGTCCTGCACGCCGTCGAGGTCCTGCCGCGCCAGGTCGGTCAGGACCGGCACCTCAGCCTCGGGCAAGTCGGGGCGCATCAGGACATCGGCGCACAGGGCCAGCGCCGCCCGCAGGTCAGCCTGCAGGCCGCTGACGCTCAGGCGCGTGGCCTCGGGGCCGACCCCGCCGCCCCGCCGGACCCCCAGGTCATCAAAGGCGTCTTGCAGGGCGCGGGCGCTGCGGCCGCCGGCGCCCTTAAACAGCCACTCTTCCAGCACACCGCTCGCGCCTTCCTGCCCGGCCGGGTCGTGGGCGCTGCCCACCGGCAGGCGCAGGTCAAAGGCAAACCCCGGACTGCGGCGGCGCTCGAAGGCGACGCGCAGGCCGCCGGGCAGCGTCCACAGGTGGGCGGAGGGGGGAGCAGCAGGCATCCGGCCATTCTACCCCGCGCCGGCCTTTTTTCGCGCGTCCGGCGGGGGGATGGGCGCCGGCGCCCCAGCGCTACCCCACCACTAGACCCACACCCCGCCCCTGGGGAACGGCCAGCGTGACGCGGTTGCGGCCTCCCGTCTTGGCGGCGTACAGCGCGGCGTCGGCCTGGGCAATCCAGGCGTGCAGGTCCAGTTCCTGCGGGGTCTGGGTCATCTGGTCCTGTGTGGTCTGGGCCTGGGCCGCCTGCCCGGCGACCAGCCCCAGGCTGAGCGTCACTGGAATAGGTCGCCCCGCGTCTTCCAGCCGCAAAGCCTCGACTGCTTCCCGCAGGGCCTCGGCCACCTGCTGGGCCTCGGGGGCCGACGTGGCGGGCAGCAGCGCCACGAATTCCTCACCGCCGTAGCGCGCGAACAGGTCCGTGCGGCGCAGCCTGGCCTGACACGTCTGCGCCACCGCCCGCAGCACCTCGTCGCCCGCCGGGTGGCCGTAGGTATCATTGATGCCCTTAAAGCGGTCGATGTCCATCATGACGACAGCAAACGGCTGCCCACTTCGCCCGGCCTGCGCGAGCGCCTGCCCAGCCAGGGTCACGAAATGGCGGCGGTTATGCACGCCGGTCAGGGCGTCACTCTGGGCGAGTTGCCGGAGCTGCTGCTCGGCTTCGCGGCGCGCGGTGACGTCAAACAACACCACGGCCTGCCCGCTCAGCCGCCCCGACGCCCCCCGGATGGGCGAGCGCTGCACTGTGAAGTAGGCCGGCTGGCCCCGGCTGAGCAGCGTGACCTCCTCATCGGTGGTCTGGGGGGCGTCCGGCGGGGCCAGGTGGGGCAGCACGGTATGGGAAGGCGCGCCCACCCCCGCGGTGCCGGTCAGCCCGAACAGTTCGCGGGCAAAGGGGTTCAGGTCCACCACGCGGCCACTCAGGTCCAGCACCACGATGCCCGCCCGGATGTTGTGGACCACGAGGTGGTGCGCGATAGGCACCAGCCGCAGGGCGCTGTAGCGGAACAGCGCCAGGGCAAACAGCACCGCCGAGACCAGGAAGAAGAAAATCACCTCGTCCACGCGGAGCAGCAGGTCCAGCCCGAACAGGTCTTCGGACATGCGCCCGGCCAGCGGCGCAAATCCGCCCAGCGTCAGCAGCAGCCCCTGGCGCCGGAACAGCGGTTGGGCCGTCCAGTAAAAGCGGGTGAACAGCACCACGCTGGTCAGAATCGAGGCGTAGATGGCGGCGGCGTACAGCCAGAAGAAAGGGCCGTGGCCCGCCTGCAATTCCGGTTCGCCGGGCACCACGCGCAGTTCGGTCCACATCAGGTGATGAACGCCGTCGGTGCAGACCACGGCGAAGGTCAGCGCGGCCCACCCGGCCAGCGCCCACTGCACCCGCCGCGTCAGCCACGCCTCCCGGCCCGTGGCGTACAGGCAGAACACCAGCCACAGCAGCGGCGTCGGCGCGGCCCCCACATACTTGGCCACCAGCCAGGCGTGTTTGCCGGCCAGGGTAGGACTGCACAGTTCCAGGGCGTAGCACAGCGTCCAGACCGACAGGCCCAGCATCAGCCAGACAAAGGTGCGGGCCGCTGGGCTGGGGCGGCCCACCGCCACCAGGGCCAGCGCACTGGTCAGGCCCAGCGAGACCAGAAAGGGCAGAACGTATGGGGTGTATTCCAGCATGTGGGGCTCCTCGGCGCCGGTCAGACAGGCGCCATCAGGCCTGCCTTTAGTTTCTCTTTAAGTTTAAGCTCATACGGACTCCGATTGAATCGAGCGGAATGCCGGGTGGAATCCGAGCGAACTTGGAAAGCGGCGCAGCAGACTTGAAAAGTGCCGCAGGCGAGCGAGCAGGAACAGATGCGGATTTCGCAATATGGAAGCGCAGACGGTGCCTGTCTTTGCCGTGTAGTAATGAAGCGGAATCCGTATCAGCCGCCCTGAAGGCGGCACCCCCTCTGCAACTTTTGCCGGTTTTGGCCTGGGTCAGGGGCGCGGCATGCTGAGCCGAATGCGACGAGTCATCGGAGTGGTGCTGACACTGGCCGTGCTGGGCGGCGCGCTGTTTCTCCTGTGGCCGCTGCTTGAGCAGGCGCGGCGGATGTCCGCTCTCCTGTCGGCCCCCGCGCCGGTAGCGGGCAGTCTGCCCAATCCGCTGCCGGGCCAGCGCTTTGTGGACACCTGGGGCGCGGCGCGCAGCGAGGGCCGGCGGCATGAAGGCGTGGACATCTTTGCGCCGCGCGGCACCCCTATCCGCTCGGTCACGCGCGGCCTGGTGCTGAATGTGGGCGCGAACAATCTCGGTGGCCGCACCGTCATGGTGCTGGGGCCCGCCGGACAGCGGCACTACTACGCGCACCTAGAGCGGTATCCCAACCTGAAACGCGGCGACTGGGTGCAGGCGGGCGACGTGGTGGGCTATGTGGGCGACAGCGGCAACGCGCGCGGCACCCCGCCCCATCTGCATTACGGCATCTACACGGGGCAAGGGGCCATCAATCCGTTCGGGCTACTCCGGCAGCAATAACGCACTGCGCAAGTGTTAAGCGCTTAAGAAGCCTTAAGCCAGAGGCTACGGCAGGCTCATAGAGAGTTTTATTCGTACAGCACGAGGTTAGAGGCCATTAACGCTTCGTTAACGTGAGGTTTTATACAGTGATGTCACAGGAAAAGGAAGGCAGAAGCGAGGGAGCGCCGAAGCCATCTGGAGCCTGAAGCCGGAAGCCTTACCGCTGAGATCGGGTGCGAGTCGCCGGCAGGCCGCACGACGGAAGGGGGTCGCCGCATGACCCTGCAATTCAGTCATCACTGGGCCACACCGTAGGCCCCATCCCTGGAGGGAAGATCATGAGGAACATTGCACTGCTGGCCCTGACCGCTGTTCTCGGCACCGCTTCGGCCGTGACCACCAACACCCAGACCACCCCCCTGAAGCTGAAAGTCGACAACGTCTGCGTCACGGCGTACAGCGGCTTTGACGGCGCTTCCCGCGACCACACCTGGGGCACCCTCGACCTGGGCAAGATCAACGCCGTGTCCAGCGTGACCTCGTCGGCGCAGGTGCTGGCCGTGGACTGCAACTACAAGACGGCCCTGACCGTCATTCAGCCCACCTCCATCACCCTGACCAACGAAAATGGTGACACCTTCAGCATCAACAACGATGTCTGGAGCCTGAGCAACCCCCTGTCGGTGCAGTTCCGCGAAGCCGGCAGCTACACCCCCAACTGGGGCTACGGCCCTTACCAGTACTACGCCTGGAGCGCCGACTTTAAACTGGGCGGCCCTGGCACCGGCTACGGCAGCGCCTGGTCCATCCCCGGCGGCAGCTACACCGGCAACTTGGAAGTGAAGTTCGAGTACAACGAGTAATCCCACCCTATCCTGACGCACAACCTGGCAGCGTAGGCCAGGTTGTGCGTCTTCTCAAGGAGCCCCTATGCGTATTCGCCCCCTGCTTCTCCTGCTGCTCTGTACGGCGGCCAGCGCCAGCCCCAGCAGCCCGGCCGCCAGTTGCCAGATTGTTCAGCTGACGGCCAATCTGGCGCCCTACCGCGCCCCGACGGGCGCGCGCGGAACGGTTCACTTCCGGGTGAATTGTCCGGCTGCTGGCCGCTACGTGGTGGCACTGAGTACCCCAGATGGTCCTCTGAATGGGCCAGTGGCCACTCTGCGGCTGCGGGGGCACTGGGGCGAAGCGCAGGCGCACCTGACCCTTCCTCTGGACCTGACCGTCTCGGGGTCGCGGACCTTTGATCTGAATGTGCAGGTCGCCCCGGGGCAGTGGCGACTGGCAGGGGGCGACTACGAACTGCCCTTTACGGTCAGCACCACCCGACTGGACGCTGCCCCCGCAGGAGAAACACCATGAAGCGCTTGACCCTTGCCGCACTGGTCCTTTTGGGCACTGCCACGGCGCAGAACTTCAGCCTCAGCCCCACGGCGTTCAACCTGGACCCAGCCCGCACCAACACTTCGCAGGTGCGCCTGCAAAACCCAGGCAAAGTGACACTGAAGTTTCAGGTCGAGGTGCGCAAGTGGACCACCGAAAATGGTCAGCATGCCTACTCTTCCACGCGGGACGTGGTGGTCAATCCGGCGACGTTCACTCTGGGACCAGGGGAGTCTCAGGTCATTCGCCTGGGCCTGCTGAAAAAGGCGGGGGCCGACGAACTGACCTACCGGGTCTTCGTGAAGCAGGTGCCGGCCGAAGGCACGGCCACCCAGCAGGTCAGCAGCGGCGCAGCCAACATGAATCTGGCACAGCTGGTTCAGCTGTCGCTCCCGGTGTATGTCACGCCGGCAAACAGCGCCCCCAAAATTAGCTTCCGCGCACGCAAAGATGGCAGCACCCTAACACTAGACGTCATAAACAGCGGCAATCAACATCAGACGTTCCGGGCCCTGTCGGTGGTGACTGGCGGCCAGGAAATCAAACTGGGCAGCACCGCCGTCCTGGGCCGCACCACCCTGAGCCTGCCTTTAAAAGGTGTCGTCAGCGGGCCTCTAGAACTGCGTTACACCGATACCAACGACAAGGAATGGAGTGAAACGCTTTCGATTCCCTGAGGGATGGCGCGCTTCTTGGCTGCTGACTGCGGCGCTCTCGGCTCAAGCCGGCGCCCAGACCACTGACCAGGCCGCCAGTTCCCCCTGTGCTACAGCGCCCATCTTCGTGGACACCATTGTCAACGGCGAGGCACGTGGCGGCGCGCTCATTCTGGTCCGCCCCACTGACCTGTGGGTGACGCCATCCATTCTGGGTGAGTCAGAAGCGGGCTACATCGCCGAGCAGGTCACGTGCGATGACGGCCCCTTCGTGCGTCTCGATCCCCGCCTGGAGAGTCGGTACAACGCCGCCGAACTGACCCTGGATATCCGGGCCCGTCTGGACCTCCTGCCGGGCAACACCCTGGATCTGGGGGCGCAGGCCGGAGCGGCTGGCGTGACGGACCCCACGCTGCCTCTGGTCACCTTGAGTGCCCGTGGCGGCGTGAACCGCTTTCCCGCGCCGGCCGGGCTTACGGGCGTACCCGCCACCATCAGTCATAACGCGGCGGTGCGTGCTGGTGTGCAGGTAGGGCAGGTGCAGGCCAGCGCGGCGGTCAGCGAGGTAGGCGCGGTGACAGACGGCCAGACCCAGTCGCAGTGGCAGGGCGAGGTCCAGGCCACCTATGACTTCAGCGAGCACCTCTCGGCGGGCCTGCAAGCCTACGCCCGCCTGAACGAAGGCGAGACGACCCTGGACCCGCAGCGCATCAGCGGCCTTCGGGTGACGGTGGGTGACACCCGCGCCTACCGCCTGCCCGAAGTCGTGCTGGCCCTGCCCCTGGATGCCGATGTGGATCTGGTTATTAACGGCGAAGCCCTGCCAAGACTGCGGGCCCGCGCAGGCAACCTGTCGCTGCGCAACATTCCCGTGAGCGCCCCCGAAGGCGTCCTGGAATTCACGGTCCGCGACGGCACCGGCCTGCGCACCGAGCTCCGGCGTTACACAGCCGCCGAGGTGGTCGTCACGGCCCGCGCCCTGGCGGCGCAGGCTGAAGCTGGACTGCTGGGCACCCAGCCCGCCGCACGTGCCACTGCGGTCTACGGGCTATCTGATCGCTGGAGCCTCTCAGGGCAAGCCACGGTGACCCGTGAAAATTGGACGGCGAAGGTGGCCACCCGGTACGTTCAGCCGCAGCTCAATGCTGGGTTAGGCGCTGAATATGACGCCAGCCAGCCGGACCAGGCCGCCCTGAACGCTGACGCCACCTATGTTCGCGACGCCTGGCGGGTCACCGGAACTGTGCGGGCCCTGCCCCTGAACCTCAGGGCCAGTGCGCTGGGGGCTCAGGTGATCTGGACACAACCCCGCTACAGCGTTTCGGGGCGGCTGCAAGCGGCGCCGGGCAATGCCCAGTATCTGGCGGGCCTGACTGTGAATAACCGGATCAACGACCAGTGGGCGGCGGCGCTGGACGGCAGCGTCACTTCATCCAGCGGCCAGGTGGGGTGGAAAGTTGGGCTCGGCGTGACCTGGAACCCTCTCCCGACCGTCAATGTCATCACAGCGGCCGAATCACAGGGCGGCTCTCAGAGCACAGGCCTGAGCGGTGTGAGAACCCAGGTGCGCTATCAGCCAACGCCTGAGCACACGATCAGTGCAGCGGCGCAGCTGACCACCGCTCAAGAACGGTTTGCCCGGCTGGGCTACGACTACGATGGTCAGGTGCGGCTGTCAGCCAACGTTTCCACCGCTGGCGAGTGGGGCGTGTCCGGCGACGCCGGCGTCGCCTGGGTCGGAGGCCGTGTGTACATCACGCCAGACGAGCCAGGGCCAGGCATCCTGGTGCGTGTAGGGTCGCCGGGTGTGCCGCTTCTGGTCAACAACACGCGCGTGGTGACAGATGCGCGCGGCGAGGCGCTGGTGCTGCTGGGGGCCGGCCTGCGTTCTGTCAGTGTCACGCCCGATTTTGAGGCCCTGCCCGTCACAGTCAGCGTGCGTGAGGAACGCCGTGAGCTGACCCTGGCCGCGCACGGCGTGACTGTCCTGGACTGGAGCAAGAACTTCGAGCGCTTCGCCTGGGTGCGCCTCCTCCACCCCGACGGCACGCCGCTGAAATACGCCCAGCTGGCCCTGACCGGCGGCCCCACCACAGACGACGATGGCTGGGCGCTGGTGCCTGCCTTCAGCACGCCGCTGACCGTGCAGGTCACCGAAGAAGAGGCGGGCCGCCCCCCCTGTCAGGCCGTCCTGACCCCCGGCACCGAGACCGCCACCTGCGTGCCCCTTACCCCCCCAGCCGCGCCCTGACCGCTGGCCACTCGGCCGCTACGATGGAATACAGGACCGTGTCGCGCTGGCTGCCATCCAGGCGCGGCATGTGCTGGCGCAGCACCCCCTCGCGCACCGCCCCCAGGCCCTCAATGGCCCGCTGAGACCGGAGATTCAGGAGGTCGGTTTTGATTTCCACGCGCAACGCGCCCAGGGTCTCGAAGGCGTGGCCCAGCAAGAGCCGCTTGAAGGTGCGGTTGGCGGGCGTACGCATGTGAGCCGGCGCCAGCCAGGTGCTGCCGATTTCCAGGCGGCGGTGGGCCAGGCGCATCTCCATATACCGGGTCGCCCCAGCGTAAACGCCGTCCACCATGGCCACAAACGGCCGCTGGTCCTCAGCGTTCAGGGCCCCCAGGTAGTAGCGCTCCAGCATGGGCGGCGTGATCATCTGCGCGTACTCGGCCGCGTTGGCCTGGGCCAGCAGCATCAGCGGCGCTTGATCGCTCTCCTGCAGGGGGCGCAGGGTATAGGGCCCGCTGCTGAACGTGAGGTCGTGGCGCATAGGCCGACTGTAGCCCTTCCAGCAGAGCCTATCGCCGCCCTATTCCTTCTCCTCTGTGGTGGGCCGAGCAGACTTCCGCGAACGGCGGCCTTCTTGGCGTGGATGGTTGCGACTAGCTCCCCAGCTCTATACAGAAAGACCGCTGTTAGCGCGTGCGGAAAGTGAAGGTGGTCTGCGACTCGTAAACCTCGCCGGGATTCAGGCGGGTTGAGGGGAAGTCAGGCTGGTTGGGCGAATCGGGGAAATGCTGCGTTTCCAGGCAGACGGCCGCGTGCCGGGCATGCACCTGACCGCCTTTGCCAGTCACGGCGCCGTCCAGAAAATTGCCGGTGTACACCTGGAGGCCTGGGGCAGTGGTGGCCACGGTCAATTCACGGCCGCTGGCCGGATGACGCAGCACCGCCGCTGGGCGCAGCGTCCCGGCCGGCCCCCGCACCACGACGTTGTGGTCGTAGCCGCCGGGCAGCTCAGCCGCATGACGCGCCATAGCTTCTCCCAGCCGCTGGCCGGCGCGGAAGTCCAGCGGCGTGTCCCCCACTGCCCGCACCTCACCAGTCGGAATACCGCCAGCGAGGGCCGGGGTGTAGTGATCGGCGTGCAGCGTCAGGTCGTGGTCCAGCACCAGTGACCGTGGGGCGGCGCTCAGGTTCCAGTAGGTGTGGTTGGTCAGATTGACCACCGTGGGCGCGTCGGTCTCGGCGCGGTAAGTCAGAGCCAGGGTGGGGTGCGGGTCGGCGGTCAGGCTGTACGTGACCCAGACGCGCATGGTGCCAGGAAAGCCTTCTTCACCGTGCGGGCTCAGGCGAGAAAATGTCACCTGCGGGCCTTGCGGGGTCAGGACAGGCCGCGCCTGCCACAGCCGCAGATCAAAGCCGCGTGGCCCGCCGTGCAGGGTATGGGGCCCATCGTTGAGGGGCAGCTCAACCACCCGGCCATCTAGCACAAAGCGTCCACCTGCAATGCGGTTGGCGTAGCGCCCCACAGTGGCGCCCAGATAAGGCGAAGTGTCGTGGGAAAAGTAGCCTTCGGGCTGCTCATGGCCCAGAACCACATCGCCCAGCACACCCTCACGGTCCGGAACCTGCACCCCCACCAGGGTCGCGCCAAAATTGGTCAGGGTGACCTGTGCGCCGCCCGGCAAGCTCAGGGTGTAGAGGCACACCTCCTGGCCACCGGGCGCCACGCCCCAGCGGCGCGTGTCCAGTGTGCCGGCGGCGCTCATCTGCGCCTAGCGTACACCCAGCAGCAGTTCCATGGTCAGCTGGTCTAGAGCTTCGAGGCCGGGGCCCCGCGCCCCCAGCGCTGCCCGGTCAAAGGTGCGCGCCTTGAGGGCGGCCGCGTTTTCCGGGGAAAAGGTACCCGTCAGGGCACTCAGCTCGGCGTCCTCTACGCGGTAGGCCGCCACCGCTGCCTGAATCTCGGCGTCCTGGGCAAACTGCGCGGCCTTCTCTTTCAGAATCAGGTAGGTGCGCATGCAGCCGCGCGCAAAGGCCCAGACGCCGGCCTCGTCCTCGGTGCGCAGGGCGTGGGCGTCAAAGTGCTTGGGCCCGGCGTAGCCCGTGTCTTCCAACAGTTTCACCAGGAAAAAGGCGGCCTTGGGATTCTCGGCGCCAAAGCGCAGGTCCTGGTCAAAGCGGCCCATCTTCTGATCGTTCAGATCGATGTGAAAGAGCTTCCCGGCGTCAATCGCCTGTGCCACCGCATGCGGGAACGACAGCCCTGCCATCGTCTCGTGGGCGAACTCGGGGTTCAGACCGAACAGGTCTGGCTGGTCCAGCGTGGTGATAAATCCCAGGGCGCTGCCCACGGTGGGCAGGAAGATGTCGGCGCGCGGCTCGTTGGGCTTGGGCTCCAGGGCGAAGCGGTAGCCGTACCCCTGGGCCTCGCTGTATTCGGCCAGGTAATTCAGGCTGTCCCGGAACCAGGCCAGGGCGTCCAGCAGCTTGCCGCCGGCGTCCACCTCGGTGCCCTCGCGCCCGCCCCACAGCACGTAGGTCTGCGCGCCCAGCTCGGCGCCCAGGTCCATGGAGTGCATCGTCTTGTGCAGGGCGTAGGCCCGCACGCGGGCGTCGGCACTGGTAAAGGCGCCGTCCTTGAACGCTGGGTCGGAAAAGAGGTTGGTGGTGGCCATCGGCACGACCAGGCCGGTGTCCGACAGGGCCGCCTTGAACTCTCCGACAATCGCGTCTCGCTGCGCCGCTGAGGCGTCAATAGGCACCAGATCGTTGTCGTGGAGGTTGACGCCGTAGGCGCCCAGTTCGGCCAGTTTGCGCACCAGGTAGGGGGCATTCAGGGCTGGGCGGGTGGCCTCGCCAAAGGGGTCGCGGCCGGGGTTGCCCACGGTCCAGAGGCCAAAGGTAAAGCGGTCAGCGGGGGTGGGGGTGTAGCTGGGCATAGGGGCTCCTTGGCTGGGTGAAAGGTGATGGGTGATGGAGAGAAGTGGGACTGGCCTTAACCCACTCCCCAGAGGGGCAGAGCAGAGAGCCTGGCGCCGCAAGAAAGGAGGTGCCTTAGCCCGGCTGCACCGGAAACAATGCCTCCCTTGTGCCGGCGTAGGCAGCCAGAGCGGCGGTCATCTCCAGAGGGGCCACAGCCGGCAGAGCCGCCGGGCGGGTAGCGTCCAGAGCCGCATTCAGGGTGGGGTGTAGGCCGGCGGCGGGCATCGCCAGAATGGCTGCGCCGTGGGCCGCGCCGGGGCGGGCGGCCGTGGGCTGCACCGGCAGACCCAGCGCGCCGCTGGCCAGGCCCAGCCACAGGTCGCTGCGGGCGCCGCCCCCTGTGGACAGCAAGGTGTCCAGCGGCGCCAGGCCGCGCATCACGGCATATGCGTCGGCCAGCGCCGCCACCGAGCCTTCCAATACCGCCCGCACCAGATGGGGCCGCCCGTGGGCCAGGCTTAGGCCCGTAAACGCCGCGCGGGCCGCTGGATTCATCAGGGGACTGCGCTCGCCCGCCAGGTAGGGCAGGAAGGTCACGCCCTCGGCGCCAGGGGGCACGGCGGCGGCTTCATCCAGCAGTGTGGCAATCGGCACCTCAGGCGCCAATTTGCTGTGCAGCCACTCCAGCGACCCCGCCGCCGAGAGGGTCACGCCCAGCAGGTGAAAGCCGCCGTCGGCGTGGGCAAACAGGTGCACCCGGCCCTCCGGGTCAGGGGTGGGCTGGGCCAGGGGCGCAAAGACCACGCCAGACGTGCCCAGGCTCAGGCTACCCACGCCGGGCCGCGCGGCGGTCAGGCCCAGAGCCACCCCCGCCGCGGCGTTGTCGCCGCCGCCCGCCACGACCGGTAGGCCTTCGGGCAGCCCAGTGGCGGCGGCCCAGTCGGCGCGCAGGTGGCCCACCACGTCGGTCGAGCGGCGGACCTCTGGAAACAGCGCGGCGTCCAGGCCCAGTTCGGCCAGCACGTCTAGGTCCCAGGCGCCGCGCGCCAGATTCAGGGCGCCCACGCCGCTGGCGTCGCTGGGCTCGGTGGTCGGCACGCCGGTCAGGGCGTACCCCAGGTAATCCTTGGGCAGCAGCGCGCGCCGCACCTGGGCAAACACCCCGGGCTCCTCGTCGCGCAGCCACAGCAGCTTGGGCAGCTGAAAGCCGGTGACGGCGCGGTTGCCAGTGCGCGCCACCAGCTCAGCGCGGGGAAGGCGGGCTTCTATGGCCCCCACCTGTGCGCCGGTGCGCTGGTCGTTCCACAGCAGGGCGGGCCGCAGCACTTCGCCCGCCGCGTTCAGGGGCACCAGACCGTGCATCTGGCCGCTGAGGCCCAGGGCCAGCGGCTCGGCGCCCAGGGCACGCAGATCGTCGGCCAGCTCACGCAGAGCGGCGCGGGTACCGGTCAACCAGTCCTCCGGGCGCTGCTCGGTCCAGCCGGGGCGCGGGGTCAGCAGCGGGTAGGTGTGGGTGCGCTCGGCAACGACCTCGCCCCCGGCGCTCAGGGCCACCACCTTGACGCCGCTGGTGCCCAGGTCAGCACCCAGGGTCACAGGTAGTCGGGCCGCCATTACGCGGCCCCCCCGGCGGCAGCCGTGGCCGGAGCCGCAATGGCGCGCGCCAGCACCTGCGCCGCCGCGCCGCGTGCGGGCAGCAGCAAGCTGTCCGGCTGCACCTCCACCCGCACGGCGGGCGTGCCGGGGCGGCGGCGGTGGGCGGCGTAAAAGTCCAGCGCGGTGTCGATCAGGGGCCCGCCCAGCCGGGTCAGGGCCCCACCAATAACAATGTCGCTGGGGTTGAGGGTGTGGTGCAGGTTGACCAGCAGCAGCCCCAGGGCCTCGCCCGCGCGCTGCAGGGTGACGCCCACCGCCGCCTCGCGCAGCCGGGGGGCCAGCGCCACGTCCAGGGCTTCTTGCACATTCAGGCCCAGCGCCGCGCGAATGGCCCAGCCGCCCAGCAGGGTTTCCACGCAGCCCCGGTTGCCGCAGTGGCAGTACAGGCCGCCCGGCTGCGCCACCGTGTGCCCCAATTCGCCGGCCAGCCCGTGCGCGCCGCGCAGCACGTCGGGGCTGCCGCCCAAACGGCCGATCAGGCCCGCGCCGACCCCGCTGCCCAGGCTGATATACGCCAGCAGTTCCGGCTCGGGCCCCGCGCGCAGGTAGCTTTCGCCAAAGGCTGCCGCGTTGGCCTCGTTGTCCAGAGTGCAGCCGGCCGGCAAGGGCGGCAGATGCGGGTCCAACAAATCCAGAAACGGCACGTCTTCCCAGCCCAGGTTGGGGGCGTACAGCAGGCGCTCGCCGCTGGGGTCCACCGGCCCCGGCAGCGCCACTCCCAGCCCCAGCGGCAGCCGGCCCTGCACGGCGGGATCGGCCCGCAGCGTGGCCAGCAGCTCGGCCAGGGTCTCTACGGCCTGCTGCGGCGTGCTGGTGGGCACTTGATGCTGCGCCGAGGCCAGAATGTCGCCCGAAAGCGTGCAGGCCACCGCCCGCACCCCCAGCACGCCCACCTCGGCGCCCAGCAGCACCGGCCCGCTGTCGTTCAGGCGCAGCTGACGCCCAGGGCGGCCCACCAGCCCCTGTTGCAGGTCGCCTTCGTGCAGCCAGCCCTCAGACAGCAGCTGGCCCACCAGACTGCCTACCGTCACCTTGGTCAGGCCGGTGCGCAGCGCGAGGTCGGCGCGGCTCAGGCCTGGGGTGCGCCGCAACAGATTCAAGATGGCCGAACGGTTCAGGTGTTTGAGGTACGGCTGATCGCCGCCCGTGGGCATCACGGACATAAAGCCTCCAGTGGGCTCAAAAGTAAAAAGAGTTAACCAACAGGAGAGTAAAGGGCCGGTGAATGCCAGTCAAGAGGGAGGAGGAGGAGGAGAATGACCGTTCCTGGTTTCGGAGCAATGGAGCCGTGCTGCCAGCACTTGAGTGCAGAGAACACCGCTTGCAATCTCCGAGCATTTCTGCCCCTTGCCCGCCGCCTTGCAAATAAGGCCTCTTTGCACTTTTGTATTTTCGATCTACGAACAGCTTTCAGCCACACAGCGAGCTACGGGTCAAAAACACTGTTTCTGAGGCAACATTTGCCCTTTTCAGCCCAGTTTCCGCTCATTTGCCGTCTTGAATCAGCTTGACAGCGCTTTCAGATAGGTTTACGCTTCAGTCACCTTAAAGACCCATGAAGTGCAGGCGACTGTGGCCTGCAACTGAAGGAGCAGCCCTGTGTCTATGCTCGAACCTGTCACCCTGGCGCATGTGGCGCGTGAAGCGGGCGTTTCGCCCAGCACCGTCTCGCGCATTCTGAACGGCACGGCCAACGTGACGCCAGAAAAACGGGTGCGGGTTGAGGCCGTGATTGCCCGCCTGAACTTCCGGCCCAATCCGCAGGCCCAGGCACTGGCCGGTGGGCGCAGCCTCAGCATCGGCGTGATTACCCCCAGCCTGCACTCCACCTTTTACGGCGAAGCCCTGGCGGGCATTGAAGCGGCCCTGGACGACACGCCCTATCACCCTCTGGTGATCAGCGGCCAGTGGCGCACCGAGCGCGAGCAAGAAGCCCTAGACGTGCTGCTGGCCCGCCGGGTGGACGCCGTGATTCTGCTGGGCGGCATTCTGGACGACGAAATCCTGCAGCATGTGGCCCGCCGCGTGCCGCTGATTGCTGTGGGCCGCGAGGTGCGGGGCCTGTCCGAGTGCTGCATCGTGCTGGACAACGCAGCGGGCATGCGGCTGGTGGCGCAGCACCTGCTCTCGCTGGGCCACCGCCAGTTCGCCTACATCAGCGGCGCCGAGCGCCAGAGTGACGCCCTGGAGCGCCGCCACGCCTTCCTGGGCACGCTGCATGCGGCGGGCCTGACGGTCCCAGACGGCCTGATTCAGGTGGGCAACTACACCGAAGACGGCGGGCGACTGGCCGCCCAGCGCCTGCTGGACACCGGCTTACCCTTTACCGCCCTGGCCTGCGCCAACGACCAGATGGCTCTGGGTGCCCGCCTGACCCTGTACCGCGCGGGGCGGCAGGTGCCTGGAGACGTGTCACTGACCGGCTTTGACGACGTGGTGACCTCCAGCCTGATGACTCCGCCCCTGACCACCGTGCGCCAGGCCATTTACGACATTGGGACAGTGGCCGCCCGCGAGGCACTGAATCTGCTCGCCGGTCAGCCGGTGAACCGTCAACTCTTTACCCCCGAACTGGTGGTGCGCGACTCGACCGCGCCGCCACCGTCCCCATCTCCGGCGGAGGCCCAGGCATGACCGGCCCCGCTGGTTAGTCCTGCTTTCCGCTGGCGGCGCCCTTACCTTTTCGTCTTGCCCTTCCGCCTAAACCTGTCCCTCATTTGAAAGCGCTTTCACGACCCCGGAGGTCACCCATGAAAAAAGCCCTTGTGTCCGCTCTCGCCGCCGCCCTGCTGCTGGGTCAGGCCAACGCCCAGGAAAAAGTCACGCTGACGGTGGCCGCCTTCCCTAGCCTGGACAGCGCCATCAAGGCGATTATTCCGGCGTGGACGAAGCTGCACCCCAACGTCACCATTAAGCTGCAGGCGCAGGAATTCGCCGACCACCACAACGCCATGACCACCGCGCTGGCCACGGGCCAGGGACTGCCCGATGTGATGGCGCTGGAAATCGGCTACGTGGGCAAGTTCGCGGAAGGCCAGGGCCTAGAGGACCTGAACAAGGCGCCCTACAGCGCGGTGGCCTCCAAGAAGCTGTTCACGCCTTTTACCATTGCGCAGGCCACCAGCGCCGATGGCCGCTTTATCGCCATGCCGACCGACATCGGCCCCGGCACCTTCTTCTTCCGCAAGGACGTGCTGGACAAGGCTGGCGTCAACCCCGTGAACATGCAGCGCTCGTGGGAGTCGTACATCGCGTCCGGCAAGACCATCAAGGCCAAGACCGGCGCCTACCTGGTGAACACCGCCGCCTCGGTCTACAACGTGATTATCCGCACCAACCTCAAGAGCGGCGAGGGCATCTACTTCGACAAGAACAACAACCTGCTTGTCGGCCCTGACAACGCCCGTTTCGTGCGCGCCATGACCCTGAGTAAGCAGGTACGCGACGCCGGCCTGGACGCCAAGATCGGCGAGTGGAGCAACGAGTGGTACGACGCCTTTAAAAAGGGCACCGTGGCCACGCAGTTCAGCGGCGCCTGGCTGCAGGGCGCGCTGCAAAACTGGATGGCGCCGGACACCAAGGGCCTGTGGCGCGTGCAGAACCTGCCCGAGCGCGGCTTTGCCTCGTGGGGCGGCTCGTTCTACGCCATTCCCAGCAAGGCCAAGAACAAGACCTGGGCCTGGGAATTTATCAAGTTCATGACCCTGAACCAGCAGTCGCAGATCACGGCTTTCCGTGACAACGGCGCTTTCCCTGCGCTGCTGGCCGCGCAAAAGGACAAGGCCTTTAGCGAGCCCGTGGATTTCCTGGGCGGCCAGAAGGCCCGCGTGATCTGGCGTGACGCCGCCGCCAAGACCCAGCCGATTGACGTGAACAAGTACGACAGTGTGGCCGACCAGATTATGCAGACCGAGCTGACCAACGTGCTGGAGCAGGGCAAGGACATCAAGCAGGCCCTGGCCGACGCCCGCGTGCAGATTCTGCGCCGCGCCCGCTAAGCCGCGCCAGGCCGCACCGCCCCTGACCCGGCGGAGTGCAGGAACACGTCAAGGTGGGGGCGCTGGTCTGGCCCCCACCCCTGTTATCAAAGGAATGCCCCATGTCATACCGTGCCCCGCTGGCCCGCCCTGCGGAAAGTCGGCGCTGGAGTTACACCCGCTTTCAGCAGCGCCTCGCGCCCTACGTCTTTACCAGCCCCTTTTTCATCCTGTTCGCCATCTTCGGCCTGTTTCCGCTGCTGTTCAGCCTGTTTCTGGCCTTTCACCTGTGGAATCCGTTAGACGGGCTGGGGAACTGGAAGTTCGTGGGCTTCGAGAACTTTCAGCTCGCGCTGGACGCCCGCGACCAGTTCTGGGTGGCCCTGAAACACACGGTCTGGATTGGCCTGCTGGCCGGCGTGCCGCAGCATCTGGTGGCGCTGCCGCTGGCCTTCGTGATTCACCAGTTTCTGCGCCGCTGGCAGGGGGCCATCAGCACGGTCTTGTTTCTGCCGTACATCACCAGCGCGGTGGCCATCACCATCGTGTTCGGCATGCTGTACAGCGAGCGCCTGGGGCTGCTGAATTACGTGCTGGGCCTGGTGGGCCTGGACCCGGTGCGCTGGCTGGCACAGCCGGAACTGGTGCCGTATTCGGTGGCGACGGTGGTGTTCTGGCGTTACGTGGGCTGGAACGTCATTCTGTATCTCTCGGGGCTACAGGCCATCAGCGAGGATGTCTACGAGGCCGCCACGGTGGACGGTGCCAGCGCGTGGCAGAAATTCCGGTTCATTACCCTGCCATTGCTGCGCCCCATGATGTTCTACGCCTTCACGCTGACCATCGTGGGCAACATGCAGCTGTTCGAAGAACCGTTCATTCTGACCGGCCAGGGTGGCGGCAGCGGCGGCGCGGCCCTGACGAGCGCCATGCACATCTTCAACACCGGCTTCCGCGACCTGGACATGGGCTACGCCTCGGCCATGAGCTGGCTGCTGTTCCTGGCGATTTTTGTGCTGAGCATGGTCAACAACTACCTCTTCTCGCGTGACGGAGGCCGCTCGTGACCACGCAACCCCTGAAAACAGCCGTTCCCGCCCCGCGCCGCCCCCGCCTGCGGCTGCCAGTGGGCCGCGCCGGGCTGTGGCTGCTGGTGGGCCTGGCCTGCTTCCTGTCGGTCATCCCCTTTTACCTGATGTTCGTCTGGGCGACCCTGCCCAGCGCCGAAGTGTTCTCGGTGCCGCCCAAGTTCTGGTTCAGCGACCAACTGGTGGGCAACTTCCAGAAGATGATGGACGCGACCGGCGGGCTGGCGCTGCGCCACTTCTGGAACAGCCTGTACATCGCCATCATGGCCACCCTCACCACGCTGTTTTTCTGCTCCCTGGCGGGCTTTGCCTTTGCCATGTACGACTTCCGGGGCAAGCGGTTTCTCTTCGGCTTCATCCTGCTGACCATGCTCATTCCGCCGCTGGTCATGGACATCCCCAGCTTCCTGGTCATGAACAACTTCCTGCAGTGGGTGGGCGAACCGCGCGCGCTGTGGGTGCCGGGCATGGCCAACGCCTTCGGGATTTTCCTGATGCGCCAGTACATCGGTTCAGCCCTGCCCCGGCAACTGGTCGAGGCCGCGCGCATCGACGGCGCCACCGAATTCGGCATCTACTGGCGGGTCGTCTTGCCGCTGATCCGGCCCATCCTGGCCACCCTGGGCGTGGTGACGTTCGTGGGCTCGTGGAACAACTTCAAGGGCGCGCTGATCATGAAACTCAGCGACGGGCCCATCATGACCCTCCCGCTGTCGCTGCGCAAAATCACGGGCGGCGCCACGAACATCAACGTGGACTGGGGCGCCAACCTGATGATGGTGGTGCTGACGGTGCTACCGCTGCTGATTCTGTTTCTGCTGGCCAGTCGCCAGGTGATCAGCGGCCTGACGAGCGGCGCGGTGAAGGACTGAGGATGAAGGCCCGGTCTGTGCTGACTCTGCTGCTGGCGGCCCAGGCCGGGGCCGTCACCGTGACCCCTGGCCCGGACGCTCCGCGCCCTATCCGCCCGGACACGGTCAGCGGCTTCAATCTGGGCAACTGGATGCCGGTCGTGGAAGCGCTGCCCCAGCTGCGCGCCCTGGACACGGCGCTGCTGCGCTGGCCCGGCGGCAACGTGGGCGACGAAAACGACCTGACCCCGGCGGGCCTACAGACCCTGAAAACCAACTGGACCCTGCTGGGCGAGCCGGCCCTGATCGTGCAGACGCGGGTGTTTACCCGTGCTGGCGTGGGCAAAGCCAGCCCGGCCGACGCGGCCCAGGCGGTGCGCGACGCCCGCGACAAGGGCCTGCGCGTGGCCTACTGGGAGATTGGCAACGAGCCGAACCTCTACGCCACCAACCGCAGCGACCCCAGCTGGACCCCCGAGAAGTACTGCGCCACGGTGCGGGCCCAGCGCGCCGCCATTCTGGCGGTGGACCCCGCCGCCCGGATCGCCGGCCCGGCCGTCAGCAACCCCGGCGAGTACCTGAACGAGGTCATTCGCCGGTGCGGCGACGCGCTGGACCTGGTGACCTGGCACCTGTACCCCACCGACGGCAGCGCGGCCCCGGCGGCGGCGCTGGCCAGTGCCGAGCAGGCCACCACCTCGGCTGAGCAGGTCAGGGCGCTATGGGCCGACCCGGCCACCAATCCGCTGGGCCACCTGAAGCCCCTGAACATGGCCGTGACCGAATACGGCCTGTCGTGGCGCACCAACAAGGGCCGGCATCTCTCGGACGCCGTGGGCGGGCTGTGGGCGGCCGAAGCCACCCTGCGCTTTTCGGCTGCTGGCGCCAGCACGGCCTATTTCGCCCTGATGGGCACGGGCAACCACGGCCTGCTGGACGAAGCCGGTTTTCCGCGCTTTGCCTACGGCACCTTTCACGAACTGGCGCACTACCGGGGCCAGACCTTCAGCGTGCAGAGCGACGACCCGCGCGTGTGGGTCCATGCGGCCCAGCAAGGCGCAGTCGTAACCCTCTTCGCCCTCAACACGGCTGACTCGACCCTTCCCCTGACCGCCACGCTGCCGGGCCTGAGCCTGATTGGCGCCAAGGCCGTCACCGACGAAGACGTGAACGCCGACCGCCCACCGCGTGCGCTGAACATTCGCGGCCCCGTGGCTCTACCGCCCCTGAGCCTGACCCGACTGGTGTTCAAAGCGCAGCCGTAGGCAGGGCTCAGGCCCGGCGGTCCACCGTTACCTCACTGCTCAGGCTTTTTTCACGGACCACTTTCCCCCTTCCCCGGAGCTGCACATGACCAACCACACCCCCACCCCCGACCGCTTTCCCGCCCGTTTTACCTGGGGCGTGGCCACCAGTTCCTACCAGATTGAGGGCGCTGCCTGCGAAGGCGGCCGGGGCCCCAGCATCTGGGACACCTTCTGCGCCACGCCCGGCAAGGTGCGCGGCGGCGACACCGGCGACGTGGCCTGCGACCACTACCACCGCCTGGACGAGGACCTGGACCTGATCGCCAGCCTGGGCGTCAACGCCTACCGCTTTAGCATTGCCTGGCCGCGCATTCTGCCGCAGGGGCGCGGCGAGGTGAATGCCGAGGGCGTGGACTTTTACAACCGCCTGGTCAACGGCCTGCTGGCGCGCGGCATCACCCCGTGGGCCACCCTCTACCACTGGGACCTGCCGCAACCCCTGGAGGACGAGGGCGGCTGGACCGTGCGCAGCACCGCCGAAGCGTTTGCCGAGTACGCCGCCGTGATGGCCGAAGCGCTGGGCGACCGGGTGCGGCACTTTATTACCCTGAACGAGCCGTGGTGCTCGGCGTTCTTGGGCTACGGCAACGGAGTGCATGCGCCGGGCCGCACCGACCTGGCCGACAGTTTCGCGGCGTCGCACCACCTGCTGCTGGCCCACGGGCTGGCTGTGCCGCGCATCCGGGAGCACGCGCCGGACGCGCAGGTGGGCATTACCCTGAATCTGCACCACGCTTACCCTGCCCAGGACACCGACGCGGACCGGGGCGCCGCCCGGCGCTCGGACGGCTTTCAGAACCGCTGGTATCTGGACCCCGTGTACGGGCGCGGCTACCCGCAGGACATGGTGACGCTGCTGGGCGAAGCCAGCCCCCAGGCGCGCGGCCTGGTGCACCCCGGCGATGAGGCCACTATTGCCGCCCCGACCGACTTTCTGGGCATCAATATGTACACCCGCGCCGTCATGGAGGACGCCCCTGGCGACAGCTGGCTGCACGCCCGTCAGATTCGCCCCGAGGGCAGCGACTACACCGGCTTTGACTGGGAAGTGGCCCCCGAAAGCCTGACCGACCTGCTGGTGCGCCTGCAAAAGGACTACAACCCGCCGGCCCTGTACATCACCGAAAACGGCTCGACCTACCCCGACACGGTGTCGGAGGACGGCACCGTGCACGACGAGGGCCGCACCCGCTACCTGGAGAGCCATCTGGCCGCCATGCAAGAGGCCATGGGGCGCGGCGCGAAGGTGCGCGGCTACTTCGCCTGGTCGCTGATGGACAACTTCGAGTGGGCTGAGGGCTACGACAAGCGCTTTGGGATCGTGCATGTGGACTTTGAAACCCAGGCGCGGACCCTCAAGGCGTCGGGGCGCTACTACCGCGACTTTCTGGCACAGACGCGCGCGGCGGTGGGCGTGTGACGGCTGAGGTCCGGCCGCCTACCCCAGCCACCGTGACCGTTCAGAATCCCGTCCTACCCGGCTTTCACCCCGACCCCAGCATCCTGCGGGTGGGCGAGGACTATTACCTCGCCACCAGCACCTTCCAGTGGTTTCCCGGAGTGGCCATTTACCACTCGCGCGACCTGGTGAACTGGCGGCTGGCGGCGCGGCCCTTGGACCGCACGGCCCTGCTGGACATGCGCGGCAACACCGATTCGGGCGGCATCTGGGCGCCGTGCCTGTCACACGACGGCGAGCGCTTTCACCTGATCTACACCGACGTCAAAGCCTGGGGCATGCAGGAGGCTTTTAAGGACAGCCCCAATTACCTCACCACCGCCGAGCAGCTTGAGGGGCCGTGGTCGGCGCCGGTCTACCTGAACAGCAGCGGCTTCGACCCCAGCCTCTTTCACGATGACGACGGCCGCAAGTGGCTGCTGAACATGGTCTGGGACCACCGCCCTGGCCGCAACCCTTTTGCCGGCATCGTGCTGCAGGAGTACAGCCCGGCCGAGCAGCGGCTGGTCGGCCCCCGCGACCTGATCTTTAAAGGCACCGAGTTGGGCGTGACCGAAGGGCCGCACGTCTACAAACGCGGCGGCTGGTATTACCTCGTGACGGCCGAAGGCGGCACCAGCTACGACCACGCGGTAACGGTGGCGCGTTCGCGCTCGCTGCACGGGCCCTACGAGGTGCATCCCGAGAATCCGCTGCTCACGGCCGCCGACGACCCCAGCCTGCCCATTCAGAAGGCCGGGCACAGCAGCTTCACGCAGACGCCGGACGACCAGTGGCTGCTGGCCCACCTGTGTGGCCGCCCGCTGGCAGAGAAAGGCGAGTGCCCGCTAGGCCGCGAAACGGCGCTGCAACCGCTGATCTGGGGCGAGGATGGATGGCCCCGCCTGGCTGGGGGCGGGCACCACCCGGCGCAGACCGCTGAGCTGCCCGCCCTGACGCCGCACCCCTGGCCCACGGTTCCCGAACGTGATGACTTTCAGAGCGGGGCCCTGCGCTCCGAGTGGCTGACCCTACGCGTGCCGGCCGCCGACCTGGGGGTGGAGCTTACAGGCGACGGCCTGCGCCTGCCGGGGCGCGAATCGCTAAACAGCCGCCACCACACGGCGCTGGTCGGACGGCGCCTGCAAAGCCTGCACGCCCGCCTGCGCACCTCGCTTGACTTTGATCCGCAGGATTTTCAGCAGATGGCCGGGATGTGCGCCTATTACGACACCCGCAACTGGGTCTATCTGCGCCTCAGCCGTGACGCGGCACTGGGCCGCACCCTCAACGTGGTGTCGTGCGAGAACGGCACCTACCGCGAGCATCTGCCCCAGGAAGTGCCGGTGGCGCCAGGCGCCGTTGAGTTACAGATTCTGTACAGCGGCCCCACTTTTGCCTTTGCCTACCGGCAGGCCGGCCGGGACTGGGCCGACCTTGGGCCGCCCTTCTCTGCGGGTCTACTGTCCGACGAGCACTGCGGCGGCCTCAGCTTTACGGGCACCTTTCTGGCCCTGGCCTGTCAGGACCTCAGCGGCCAGCGCCAGCCGGCGACCTTTCACTGGGCTGACTACACGGAGACGCCTTGAGCCGCGCCGCCTTCTGGCTGCTGACCGCCGCCCTGGCGTCTTCAGCCGCCGCCCTGACCGACCAGGCCACCGCCGAAGCCCAGGCCCGCGCCCTGCTGGCCCGCCTGAGCACAGACGAGAAGATCGGGCAGGTCACGATGGCCCACTTTTTCCGCTTTACCGAAGGAGGCCGCAGCGCGCCCATAGCGGCGAACGCCGCGCAAACTTTCGGCGCCCTCAAGCCCGGCAGCCTCCTGAACGGCGGCGGCGACACCCCGCAGCCCAACACGCCGCGCGGCTGGGCGGATTTTCTGGCGGGGCTGGACACCCTGGGCCGCGCCAACCTTCCGCAGGGCATCCCCGCCGTTTTCGGCACCGACGCGGTTCACGGGGTCAACAACGTGCCCGCCGCGACCCTGTTTCCTCACAACATCGGCCTGGGCGCAGCGTTTAACCCGGCCCTGACGCGCGAGGTGGCGCAGGCCACGGCCCGCGACCTGCGCGCCCTGAACACCGCCTGGACCTTTGCCCCAGTGGCCGATGTGGGCCGGGACCCCCGCTGGGGCCGCTACTACGAAACCTTTGGCGAGGCGCCGTGGCTGGTCGCTGATCAGGTCGCGGCGGCGGTGACGGGCCTCCAGGGCGAGGGCGTGGCGGCGACCCTCAAGCACTTCACCGGCTACGGGCTGCCCTCGCTGGGTCTGGACCGGGGCAATGCCGAGATCAGCGCGCGGGCGCTGCACGAAACCTTCCTGCCGTCTTTTCAGGCTGGCATTCGCGCCGGCGCCCTGAGCGTCATGGCGAACAGTGGCAGCGTCAACGGCGTGCCGGTCCACGCCTCCAAAGCCCTGCTGACCGATGTGCTGCGCGGCGAACTGGGCTTTAACGGCCTGCTGGTCAGCGACTGGAACGATATTGACCGTCTGGTGGGCACTTTCCGCAGCCAACCGGACCTGGTGCGGGCGGCGGCGGCCAGCGTGAATGCTGGCATTGACGTGTATATGGTGCCCAATACCGTCGAGGCGTATCAGGCGGCGCTGAAAGAAGCGGTCACGGCTGGGCAGGTCAGCACTGCCCGCCTGGACGAGGCGACCCTGCGCCTCCTGACCTTCAAAGCGCGGCTGGGGCTGCTCGAAACGCCGCTGGCCGGCAGTGGTGTGCTAGAAGACCACCGTGCCCTGGCCAAGAAGGCGGCGGCTGCCACCCTGACCCTGCTGGACAACCCACGCGGCACGCTGCCCCTGAAAGCGGGCCGGGTGCTGGTGACTGGGCCAGCCCAGGACAGCCCCGCCATTCAACTGGGCGGCTGGAGCGTGAACTGGCAGGGCGTGGGCAAGGGCAATGTCCGGGAGGTGCCGCGCGTGACCACGCTGGCCCCGGCCCTGAAGGCGACCGCGCCCGCAGGCGTGACCGTCAGCGCGCTGCCCGAAGGCAAACGCCCCCAGCTGTTGGCCGCCGCCAAGGGCGCCGATGTGGTGGTCGTGGCCCTGGGCGAGCCGCCCGCCGCCGAGTGGGAAGCGAACAACCCCAGCCTGACCCTGCCTGCCGAGCAACTGACGCTGCTGCGTGACCTGGTGGGCACTGGCAAACCAGTCGTGGCGGTCCTGATGGCTGGGCGGCCCATTATGCTGCCGGCCGACGTGCAGGTGGAGCTGGCGGGTCTGGTCATGGCTTACCTGCCCGGCACCGAGGGCGGCGCAGCCCTGGCCGACGCGCTGTACGGCCGCACAGGCTTTCCGGGCCGTCTGCCGTTTTCCTGGCCCGAGACGGCGGTGCAGGCGGGCCTGACCGCCGACCGACCGCCCGAAGGCGCAGGCCAGGCGCCGCAGCCGCTTTACCCGCTGGGCTACGGCCTGGACTACACGACCTCGGCGGCGCGGGAGGTTACGGCCACCGCCCGGCCAGACGACGTTACCCTCAGCGCGGCCCTGACCAACAGCGGCAGCCGTGCGGGCACCGTCACGTTCGTGGTGCGAGCAGCGTTGCCCGCCAGCGGGGCGTTGCAAGCAGTGGCCCGTCCGGTGGCGGTCCTGCAGGCCGACCTGAAAGCGGGCGAAACCCGGCGCGTGACCGTGACCGTACCAAACGAGCGCCTGCAATCCTGGGTGGGAGACGCCTTCGGAACCGTTCGGCCTGAGCTGTTGCCCGGCACGTACACTTTGACTGCAGGCGACGGCCGAGCCGACTTTACTCTGCCGTAAAGAGAGAAAGGAAAGGCGCTGAGGGGATAAGCCTCAGCGCTCTTCTTCTTTTAGGTGCGGCGCGAGCTTCACCTCCGTGAATAAGGCACGCTGGCTGGTCCGGCTGAGGGGCATGGTGGCAAACGCAGCGGCCCCGAAGGCAAACCAGGCGTGGGCCGCGCCCAGCAGTTCGCGCAGCAGTGAATTGCCAAAGCCTCCATGCGTGACCGCCAGTACGCGGTCTCCCCCGCCTTGCCAGACCAGATCCAGAGCCAGAAGGGCACGCGCACGGATGGCTGCCTGACCCTCTCCCTGTAGTGAACGCCTCCAGGTCATGCCGGAAAGTAGGAAGAGGCAGGGCTTCATCTCGTTGTACGCCGGCCAAAGACCCCTTCCGGCAAGAGGTCGGTGGTGAGATACACCCAGCGCCTCTCTCACAATCTCTGCCGTTTGCGTCCATGCCAGGGTGGAACAGTACGGTCAAAGCCCGGTGGGTGCACCTAGCAGTGCGCTGACAGAGCGTGAACCTGAGTCCGCCCCTCTCTACTCAGCGGCGAGTCGTAACGGCCCTGATGCACGCCCTCGTCGTCAGCCTGGCTGCGGCCGTGACGCAGGAGAATCAGCGGCAAGAGTCATACGGATTCCGCTGAATTGCAGCACCGCAAAGAAAGGCACCGCCTGCGCTTCCATATTGCGGAATCCGCATCTATTCCTGCTCGCTCTCCTGCGGAGCTTTTCAAGTCTGCTGCTCAGCTTTCCAGGTCCGCTCGGATTCCACCTGGCATTCTGCTCTATTCAATCGGAGTCTGTATCAGTCAGCATCCGCATATCCCCCGTAAGCGCCGCAGTGCAGACACTGAAAGAGGTAAGCCGTAGGGCTGCCGCCTTTGTCGAGCGCCTGGGAAAAGCGCGCCCACGCCTCAGCAGGCAGCGCCAGGGGTTCACGCATGGCCGCCGCGAATTGGGGGAAGCGGGCCAGTTCCGCCGCGCCAGCACGGCCAAGAAAGGCCGCTCCATCGCCGCAGTGGGTCCACCACTGCTCCTGCTGCCAGCCGGAAAATCCAGGCGTCCGGGTTGAAATAATCTGGATGACCGCCCCAGGTACCTCCTCCCAGCGGCCATACCCGCCCACGCCCGCCGCATCGGTGAACTCGGCGTCTAACCGCTCGGCGGCAGAGCCGTCAGCAATACACCAGGGGCACAGGTCCGGCCACTCTTCTTCCGCAAAGGGCGTGGACGTATAGCGGTAGCCCCGTTCCTGCTCGCAACATGGGCATTCACCGTCAAAGGGTTCAATCATGCCGGTGGCCAGTGGGTCCGGGTGGTAGCGGAAGACAGGCAGCGCCGGGTTCACCGCTTCACCGCCAGCACCACGCGCTCGCGGCGGCTGACCTCAAGCTCGGTGCAGGTCAACCGTGGATGGCCAAAAAGGGCGTCTCGTCGGGGGTCGCCCCCATACAGCGCTTCAGGCAGTCGCCCTGGCGGGCTGAAGTTGTCCATCACCAGCAGGCCGCCGGGCTTCAGACTGGCCACCAGCTCAGCCACGGCTGCCGTCTCCTTGGCTGGAGCGCAATCCGCAAAGGTCAGGTCAAAGGGGCCCCGCTCCAGGGCGCCCCGCCAGTCTCCATGCAGCACCTCAGCGCGGAGGTCGGGCGCCAGCACCTCCCAGGCCGTTTCGGCGAGTAGAGGGTCGGCCTCCACAGTCAGCAGGCGCGCGGCCCCGTCCATCCCCGCCAGCAGCCACGCCGCGCTCTCCCCCACCCCGCTGCCCAGGTCCAGCAGCCGGCCCCCCGGTTTGCTGGCGGCCAGAGTGCGCAGCAGCCGCCCCGTTTCCAGCGAGCACGAGCGGTCAAAGGATAGACGCCTGGCTTCCTGCCGCGCCACCGAAACGAGCGGGGGCAGGTCAAGACACGCCGGCAGCTCACCCCTGGCGGCCAGCACCTGCCGCAGTTGCACGTCGTCGGCCCAGGGCAGGGCGCGGGGATTGACCCAGGCCACCGGGCGCCCTTCCGGGCTGGGGTCCAGGCTCAGCAGCCGCAGCGGCCAGCAGTCGGCCGGCTCGCCGTGGGCCCCGCGCAGCGGCAGCGGCTCGCCCCTGACCTCACACCGCGCCCCCGTTTCCTCCCAGGCTTCCCGCAGCGCCGCCTCAGCCGAGGTTTCCCCTGGCTGGACCCCGCCCCCCGGAAGCGTCCAGCCGCCCCAGTCCAGGCCGGTCATCAGCACGGCGCCATCGTCCCGCTCAATCCAGGCGCAGGCGCGTCCCACACGGTTCGTGTCCGCCGAGAGGTTCAAAAACTTTGGGCTGCTCATGCCAGCACCGCCAGGGCGTGGGCAAGGGGCGCACGGAGCGCCCGCAGAGCGCTAAGGGTGCCGGCTTGATGAACCCGCTCGGCCAATGCCTCAGCTTCCGGATCTTGCGCGGCGAAGCTGTCCAGAACGGCGCTTGTTCCCCGCGCCCGCCCTTCTTCCAGCAGCGCCTGAAGCGTCAGCTGCAGGGCCAGCCGCGAGACCCCTACCGGCGCCCGCTCCACCCGAATCCCTTTCTTCACCACATACTCGTCGTCCGTCAGCAGGCGGGTACAACCCGCCCAGGGGTCTGGCGCCACGTACGCCACCGCCCGCAGGCCGCTCATGGCAATAGCCCCTGCACACTGCGGACAGGGCTGCACGGTGGTCAGCAGGGTCCAGCTGTAGCACGCCGGACGAGGCGTGGCCGCCAGATTCAGCAGCGCATTGATTTCTGCGTGGGCTAGGTCATGCCCCGCAATCACCCCGTCCACCCGCCGCGCCTCGCCCAGCCGGTTGCGCCCCCGCGCCAGAATCTGTTCCCCGGCGTCCACGACGACGGCCCCAATCGGATACGAGCCGTGCAGATAAGCGTCCCAGGCTTCAGAGAGTGCGGCGTGCCACCCAGTGCCCGGAGTTACGCCGGCCACGCACCCATCACCTGCCTCAGGCCCACAATCTTGCCTAGGTGATAACTGTTATGAACCGCCAGTGCGCGCAGAAGATCCGCCATGGTCTCGCCGGGATTGACCTCCTGTTCCAGCTGTTCCGCTGAGGAAGTCCAGGCGAGGGCCCGCGTCAGCCCAGAGAAAAACCGGTCCACCAGCGCCGTCCACTCGGCCAGGTCAGTGGGGGGCCGGCCAGGGTAACGCTCACCCGTCTGCCAGACACCCTCATACAGCGCCTCGTCCCGGTCCACCATGATGTCCTGCCAGAGCGCGGCGTGCCACAGCTCGTCGTAAATAGAGTGGGGAGCGCGGCCCGGTCTGGCGGTGACCTGGGCCAGGGTCAAGCCAGCCAGCAGGGTCCGGCGGTCTGCAAATTCGCCGTAAAAGAGGTGCTCCCAGCGGGTCACAGGGCGCCTCTGTTCTTCTCTATCAGTTCATCCAGTGCCTCGCGCAGCAGGCTGGCCTCAGTGCGGCCCAGCGCGCCTGACAGCTTGGCCAGCCGCTCCAGCTGGCTCTTGGGGTAGTAATTGCTTTTCAGCACCATCTTGCTTTCCACATAAATGCAGGCGCGGGCGCGGCCTTCCCGCTTGGCGCGGATCATGGCTTCATCGGCGGCGCGCTTGAGGTCGTCGTAGGTGGTGGCGTGGGCGGGGCGGGCGGCCAGGCCCACGCTCAGGCCCAGGCTTCTGGGCCACTGGGGGTCGCGGTGAATATGAAAATGCTTGATGACCTCGTCGAACAGAATCAGGGCCGTTTCGGCCGCCGTCTCTGGCAGGATGATGGCATATTCGTCCCCCCCAATCCGACCCACCACACTGCCACTGGGCAGGCTGCCCGACAGCAGGCGCTCGACGCTGCGTAGCACCCGGTCACCCTCACTGTGGCCCAGCGTATCGTTCAGCGTCTTGAAGTGGTCAAGGTCAAGGACCGCCAGAGTCAGAGGCGCACCTCTGAGGGCATGAAAGGCATCTTCAAAGGCAATGCGGCTAAGGGTAGCGGGGCGTGCAGCCATCATGAACCTCCTGGCCTGGGGCCGGGCGAGAGCTTATATATCTGAATAACATATATATGTCTCAAGCCATAGAATGCAAGCGCATATGCGAAACCGCCCTCCCAGCGCACCTTGAGCGCACCACACTCAGATTCTCAGATTCAAAGATTTGACAATTTTCTTACGAGAGGACTACTCTTGCGTGCGGAACGGCAAAAACTCGCCGGAATGTCCGGCCGGGTGCGCCCCATATCCCATCTCTCAGGAGGACACAACATGCTGAAACCTTTAGGTGACCGCGTTCTGGTTGAAATTATCGAGGAAGCCGAGCAGAAGACGGCCGGCGGCCTGTACGTCCCCGACACCGCCAAAGAAAAGAGCCAGCGCGGCAAAGTGATCGCCGTGGGCAACGGCAAGGTGCTGGACAATGGCACCCGCGTGGCGCTGGACGTTAAAGAAGGCGACACCGTGTACTTCGCCAAGTACGGCGGCACGGAAGTCAGCCTGGAAGGCAAGAACTACTCCATCCTCGCCGAACGCGACATCCTCGCCATCGTCGAGTAAGCGGGCGCGGGCCCTGACCGGCTCGCCTCAGCTTCCGGCCCTTTTTCCCTCTCTGAAGTCTTTAAGGAGCACCCATCATGGCTAAACAGCTCGTGTTTGATGAAGCCGCCCGCCGCAGCCTGGAACGCGGCGTCAATGCCGTCGCCAACGCCGTCAAAGTGACCCTGGGGCCCCGTGGCCGCAACGTGGTCATCGAGAAGAAGTTCGGCAGCCCCACCATCACCAAGGACGGCGTGACCGTCGCCAAGGAAGTGGAGCTGGAAGACAAGCTGGAGAACATCGGCGCCCAACTGCTGAAAGAAGTCGCCAGCAAGACCAACGACATCACCGGGGACGGCACCACCACCGCCACCGTGCTGGGTCAGGCCATCGTGAAAGAAGGCCTGCGCAACGTCGCCGCCGGCGCCAACCCCCTGGCCCTGAAGCGCGGCATTGACAAGGCCGTGGCCGCTGCGATTGAAGAAATCAAGGCGCTGGCCGTGCCGGTGGAAGACAGCGACGCCATCAAGAAGGTCGCGGGCATCTCGGCCAACGACGATCAGGTCGGCGAAGAAATTGCCTCTGCGATGGACAAGGTGGGCAAAGAAGGCGTCATCACCATCGAAGAAAGCAAGGGCTTTGACACCGAAGTGGACGTCGTCGAAGGCATGCAGTTCGACAAGGGCTTCATCAACCCCTACTTTGTGACCAACCCCGAGAAGATGGAAGCTGTCCTCGAAGACGCTTACATCCTGATCAACGAGAAGAAGGTCAGCAACCTCAAGGACATGCTGCCTATTCTGGAAAAGGTCGCCCAGACCGGCCGTCCCCTGCTGATCATCGCCGAAGACGTGGAAGGCGAAGCCCTGGCCACCCTGGTCGTCAACAAGCTGCGCGGCACCCTGAACATTGCTGCCGTGAAGGCGCCCGGTTTCGGTGACCGCCGCAAGGAAATGCTGCGCGACATTGCCGCCGTGACCGGCGGGGAAGTCGTCAGCGAGGACCTGGGCCACAAGCTGGAAAACGTCACCATGGATATGCTGGGCCGCGCCGCGCGCATCCGCATCACCAAGGACGAAACCACCATCGTGGACGGCAAGGGCGAGCAGAGCGGTATTGACGCCCGCGTCAACGCCATCAAGGGCGAACTGGACACCACCGACAGCGACTACGCCAAGGAAAAACTCCAGGAGCGCCTGGCCAAGCTGGCCGGCGGCGTGGCCGTGATCCGCGTCGGGGCCGCCACCGAAACCGAACTGAAGGAAAAGAAGCACCGCTACGAGGACGCCCTGTCCACCGCCCGCTCGGCTGTGGAAGAAGGCATCGTGGCTGGCGGCGGCACCACGCTGCTGCGCATCATCCCCGCTGTCCGTAAGGCCGCCGAAAGCCTCAGCGGCGACGAAGCGACCGGCGCGCGCATCCTGATCCGCGCTCTGGAAGAGCCCGCCCGCCAGATCGCCGCCAACGCCGGCGAAGAAGGCAGCGTCATCGTGAACGCCGTGATTAACAGCGATAAGCCCCGCTACGGCTTTAACGCCGCGACCGGTGAGTACGTGGACGACATGGTCGCCGCTGGTATCGTGGACCCCGCCAAGGTGACCCGCACCGCGCTGCAGAACGCCGCCAGCATCGGCGCGCTGATCCTGACCACCGAAGCCATCGTCAGCGACAAGCCCGAGAAGGCCGCCCCTGCGCCAGCCGGTGGCCCCGACATGGGCGGGATGGACTTCTAAACCAACGCAACTCCGGCGTGAACGGCACAGGTGCTGGGACTCTCTCCCACTGCTGAACCCCACACGCCAGCCGCCCACCTTCTCCGGTGGGCGGCCTCGTTTTGGTGTTGTGGCTGGACTCTGGAGGTCCGCAAAGGTGCTCCGATGTTCCCTGCTGCTGTAGCAAAGACCCCACGCTGCGGCGCTAGACACCACCTCCCTCAGCGCCGCTATAGGCTCTCGTACAGAGTTTTCTCTTCAAAACGCCATCACTGGCCCGAGGCAGCCCCGCCGCATCAGCGCCCCCTAATTGTCGGGCAACTGACGCACCGGCAGCTTCACCCAGCCCCGGCGAGAGAGCCAGCGCAGCGCCACGACTACCAGCGCGCCGCCACACTGCGCCTGAAATGGCGTGACATGTGGGTGGAGCGCCCAGACCGTCAGCGCGCCTGCCGCTGCCGCCGTGGCATACAGCTGCTCGCTGCGGTACATGATTTCCGGCACCTCGTTGGCGATCAGGTCCCGAATCACGCCGCCGCCCACGCCCGACAGCATGCCGGCAAACACCACGCCCAGCGGCCCCAGCCCAATGTTGATGGCCCCCAGGGCCCCCGACGCAGCGAACAGCGCCAGCCCCGCCGTATCGAACACCCTCAGGGTACGTTCAAAGCGGGCCAGGCGCGCGCCAAACAGGAAGGCCAGCCCGGACCCCAGCAGCGCCGCCCACAGGTACGTTTCATCGCGCAGAAACAGGGGCGGCGTCTGCCCGGTCAGGGTGTCGCGGATGGCCCCGCCGCCCACCGCCGTGACGCAGCCCAGCACCATCACACCCAGCAGGTCAAAGCGCTTGCGAATCCCCAGCAAGGCGCCGGACAGCGCAAACGCCAGCACCCCAATCAGGTCCAGGGCGCGCAGCCCCGCTTCCAGGGTCACAGGTGACCATTCCAGCTCATGCACGCTGCCCACTGTAGCCCTGGCGCGCGCCAGTCCGGGCAGGATCAGGTGGCCTGAAGCCCTACAGCGTCCGGTGTGATATACTCCCGGCTGTTGTCTCGCGCCTGTCCCAGTAGTGGGGGCGGTCCGAGAATCGCGCCCCGGCGAGAAACGCCGTGCGGCCCAGGAGAGACCAAAATGGCCAAGCACCCCGTTCCCAAGAAGAAGACCAGCAAGAGCAAGCGCGACATGCGCCGCAGCCACCACGCCCTGGTGGCCCCTAACCTGAGCGAGTGCCCCCAGTGCCACGCCAAGAAGCTCAGCCACCACATCTGCCCCAGCTGCGGCTACTACGACGGCCGTCAGGTGCTGGCGGTTTAACCCCGCTATTCAGCACAGCGCCCCCACTGCTGGAGGCGCTGTTCTTTATGCAAAGGCGTGACGCGCATGGCCAGGAGAGCCACATCAAAAGCGGCGCCCAGCGCCGTCCCAGAGGAACACACCGTGCCCGGTAGACTGGGCTTGACGCCGCGTGTATATCGGGGTATCCTTTTCTTATCACCGTCCAACAAGGGCGGCTTTTTTATTATGGCTGACTCTTCACGCGCGGGCCTGACTAACCCCGTGAGGAAACTGGAAGGAGCGCCGCCGTAGCATCAGGTATGGCGACCCCTGACCCGGCCCGCTGGCGCCTGACCGAAAGTGGGCGGCGCCGCGCACGGCTGTGGATTACTGGGCTGGCCAGCGCCGGTCAGCTCGGCGCGGCCCTGCTGCTCCGCCGCGCCGGGTCGGCGCAGATATGGGAACCGCTGCTGGGCGGGGTGCTGTGCGCCGTGGCCTGCGCGCTGGTGGCCAGTTCGCGCATTCCGTGGCGCTGGGTGGATATCGGGCTGCTGGTGGCCGCCACCCTGAGCGTGGGAGGCCAGCTGCTGACGCATGACACGGGCGCGCCGCTACCCCCCAGCGTGCAGTTTGCTGGCGTCTTTCTGTTTCTGACTGGATTTATCGTGCTGCCGGTAGGCTGGGGGGCGCTGTATGCCGGGGGCGTGCTGGCGGTCTACAGTGCCGTCCTGCTGCGCAGCGGCGACCTGACGGCCCTGTGGCAGCTGGGCCTGGCCGGGCTCCTCAGCGCGTACCTGTCGGCCTTTGGCCGCACCATTTCAGCCGAGCGGGCCGAAGCCGAGGCCTTCGAGCGCCTGGCTCTGACCGACCCCCTGACAGGGCTGGACAACTGCCGCGCCATGATGGCCCGCCTTCAGAAAGCCGCGCACACCGGACAGCCGGTCACGGCGCTGCTGCTGGATATTGACCGCTTTAAGGGCATCAATGACCGCCTGGGGCACGATGTGGGGGACGAGGTGCTGCGCGAGGTGGGCCGGCGGCTGCGGGCGGCCGTGGGCACACACGGCGCGGTGGCCCGCTGGGGCGGCGAGGAATTTCTGGTTCTGCTGGACGGCGCCGCGTCGGCCCAGGCCACCGGACAGGCGCTGCGTCAGGCAGTGCGGGCCGCACCGATGGCCGGCGGCGTCACCGTGACCGTCAGTTTGGGCGGCGCGGCGCTGCGCGAGGTGGGCACCGTGGGCGAACTGCTGAAACTTGCTGACGCCCGGCTGTATGTCGCCAAGAGCAGTGGCCGTGACCGCGCCGAGCTGAGTGTGCCCCAGCTGCATGAAGTGCAGATCCAGACCCTGGCCTGAGGGTCAGCACCCTGTGACCTCCCAGGGTCTGCACCCACTGCGACACCGCTGAAAAAGGCGGCCAGGGAACTTCTGACTGGAGGGTTCCGTACCTGGCCGCATGGAATTCACCTGGACAGCCAGCACGGAACGGGAACTGGACGCACGAGGGTCCAAGCTGCAAGTGCTGGAGTACAGCGCGGCGCCGATGGAACCGCCGGTGAGCGGCTACCATCAGCCCCTTTCGCGCCCCGGACGCTGGCGCCAGCTGGCTGTGCATGTGACAGGACAGCCTGGGAGCGCCGTGCTGGAACCTGGCGCGCTGCAATACCTGCGCGGCGACCTCGACATGCAGGCGGTCAATGCGGGCGGCGGTAGCGGTCTGGGTGGGTTCCTGCGCGGAGCCGTGACCGCCGCCGCGACCGGCGAAGGCCTCTATAAAACCGCTTACAAGGGCAGCGGCATCCTCTACACCGAGCCCACCCGCCTGCACCTTTTGCTGGGCGAACTGCGCGGCGAGTCGCTGATCGTGGATGACGGCGCTTTCGTGGCCTGTGTGGGCGACGTGCAGGTGGGCCGCCACATCAACCACGGTTTTGCCCAGGCGGTAGGCAGCGGCGAGGGCCGGGTGCAGCCCAAGTTGAGCGGCAGCGGCCTCTTTGCCTTGCAAAGCCCCGTGCCACCCGAAGAATTTCAGGTCCTGGAACTGAACAACGAGACTCTGAAGGTGGACGGCAATCTGGTGGTGGCTTATACCGATGGCCTGGAGTTCAAGGTGGAACGCAGTGCGCGCGGCCTGCTGGGCAGCGGCAAAACCGGCGAGGGCTTTGTGCAGGCCTACCGGGGCACTGGCCGGGTATGGCTGGCGCCTACCCTGCCCCTTCACCTAAGTTAAAAGCGGCAAACATATGGAACAGACACGCGGCGAACTGGCCGCGTTGTTTGTTGGGGCGAATGAAGCGGTCGGTGCTTCTGGAGAACAGCGAATCAAACGGAAAATAGGTCAACCCCAGCACGACACTGTTCAATCCAACTTCTGTGCGTTGTGTATGAAGCGGGGCCCATGCACCAGAGCCGGGTGCCTGGCCTTGCGCTGCAAACAGGCCAGTGGGCGGGGAACCTCTGGGCCAATTGGCGCAGGACGGGCGCGTGGAGCGTCACTATGCTGAACATACGACCTCCCCGAGGTTCAGTTGGCGAACCGACCCGGCTCGCTCCAGCCTCTGCGCGGCCTCCGCTGATTCGCCTGCCCGGACAGGCGCCGCCGCCCCACGCCCCCGTTCTCCGGCTTACCATGACCATTCCCGACCCGCTGACCCTCTGGCGAGAGCTGGAGGCCGCCGTCCGCCATACCCTCACCCACAATGAACTGGCCCAGGGCGGCTTGCTGATCGCCCTGCTCAGCGCCGTCGCCGTGCAGGCCCGCAGCGTGCCGGCACAGACGGTTGGGTGGCTTAAGGGCCGCTTTACCGTCACGCTGGACGTGCAGGGCGACGACCCCGCCTTTCCGTGGCTGGCCGCCTGGCTGGCGGCGCAGCCGGTGGGGCGGCACCTGCGCCATCTAGGCGTCGTGACCCGCTTTAACGAGCAGATGGGCGGCCAGAACCTCTGCCTGGGCACCGACCGCGACGGCGACGAGGTCAACGTGCGCCTGGTGCCGCTGAGCGGCCAGGTGCTGCTGCGCTACCGGGGCCACTGGATGCTGGCCCGCCCGGCCCGCACCCAGCGCCAGGCGCAGGGCCGAGCATCTGGCGGCTTTGACCACAGCCTAACGTTCCGGCTGCTGTCGGGCGCGCGTCACCTCATCCCCGACCTGCTGCGCGACGCCTACCAGGCCACTGCCGGACAAGGCGACGGCCGCATCGAGATCCACGTGCCCAGCTACGACAGCTGGAGCCTGGCCGAACGCCGCCTGGCCCGTCCGCTGGGGAGTCTGATGTACGACGGCACACTGCTCGACAGCCTGCAGGGCGACCTGCACAGCTTTTTTCAGGACCGCGAGTGGTACGCCGATATGGGGATTCCTTACCGGCGCGGCTACCTGCTGCACGGCCCGCCCGGTAACGGCAAAAGCAGCCTGGTGGCGGCACTGGCCGGCGCTTACGGCCTGAACGTCTGCGTGCTCAATCTGGCCAGCCCAGAACTGACCGACGACCGCCTGAACACCCTGCTGGGAAGCCTGCCCCGACGCGCCCTGCTGCTGCTGGAAGACATTGACGCCGTGTTTGTGGGCCGCGAGGCGCGCGCCCCGACCGTCAAACTGTCCTTCAATGGCCTGCTGAATGCCCTAGACGGCGTGGCGGCGGGCGAGGGCCGCGTGACCTTCATGACCACCAACGACCTCGCCGGACTGGACCCGGCCCTGATTCGGCCCGGCCGCGCCGACCGGCACCTGCACCTGGGCAACGCCTCGCCCACCCAGGTCGCCGGGATGCTCCGCCGCTTCTGGCCCGCCTGGACCAGCGAACAGGTGGACGCCCTGGCCACACGCGTGCCGGGCGGGCTGCTGAGTATGGCCCGCGTGCAGGAATTTCTGCTGGAACGCCGTGCCGACGAAGACGCCGTGATGCGCGACTGGGCCGGGCTGGTGGGCACCCCCTGTCCCACCAGCCTGAAGCTGGCCGCAGCCGGCTGAGACGGACTCGCCGAGCGAGCAAGAGAGCGTAGGAATCTCACGGTATGACGGCGCAGACGGTCACCTCCCGGCTGTGCCGTCCCTTATCAGTGCCACTTGCCTGCACGCTCCAGCGCCCTGGCCGGCGGCCCCGTGCCAGCATAGGGCCGGATGCTGAACGCCCTGGGGACCGTCTTGCTGCCCGTCTTCGTGGTGGCGGGGCTGGGGGCGCTGCTGTCCAGCCGGCTGCCCATAGACCAAGCCACGGTGGCCCGCCTGACGCTGTATCTGCTGTCTCCGGCGCTGGTGCTGAACGTGCTGCTGACCACGCCCATTCAGGCAGGCGAAATCCTGGCCCTGGGCACGGCCTACGCCCTGACGGTGGCCGGGTGCCTGGCGCTGGGCTGGCTGTGCGGTCTGGGGGCGCCGCAAGCCGAGCGGCGCAGCCTGATGGCAAGTGTCAGCCTCTGGAACAGCGGCAACATGGGCCTGCCCATCGCCCTGTTTGCGTTTGGCCAGACTGGCTTTGCCCAGGCGACCCTCCTGTTTCTGATGTCCTTTGTGACGGTGTATCTGGTCGCGCCGCTGGTGTACAGCGCTGGCGTGCGGACCGAGGGTCAGCCGCGCGCTGGGCTGGGCGCCGGGCTGCTAAATATGGTGCGCTTGCCAGCAGTCTGGATGGTCGGTCTGGGGGTGGTGTTGCGGGCCCTGAACGTGACCCTGCCTACAGGTCTGGCCCGCAGCGTCGAACTGCTGGCCCAGGCCACGCTGCCGGTGGTCCTGCTGTCACTGGGCCTGCAACTGGGCGCAGGAGGTTGGCCTCGCCTGACCCAGCGCGTGTGGCTGGCGGTCGCTGCGCGGCTGATGGGTGGGCCGCTGCTGGCGCTGGGGGCCGGCTGGCTGTGTGGCTTGGATGGTCAGGCGCTGGCGGTCTTGGTGCTGTCGGCCAGTATGCCCACGGCGGTCAATGCCCTGCTGATGGCCCGCGAGTACGGCAGCGACGCCGAAACGGTGGCGCGCGCCGCCTTTCTGAGTACCCTGCTGAGTCTCCCCACCGTAGCCGGGGTGGTGGCTCTGCTGCCCCGCCTGGGCTGAAGATCAGTGCATAAGCGCGCCCGAGGGGGCTAAGGAGAGCCGTCCAGCACAGGGTTTTCTGACCCCTCGGTTGAGCCTTGACGCACGGTGCATACCGCGCTATGCTCTTCCTATCACCGTCCGAGAAGGGCGGATTTTTGTTGTAGGTCTCTCGGCGGCGAATCTGAACAAGGCACCACTTTAGAGGCAACCTGCATACGCACCTTCTTCAACGGTCACTTCCACGCTGTGCTTGACAGGCTTTTTCACGTCGTCTGGCTGGACTTGACTCCGGCTGCATATCGCGCTATCTTAATTTCATCACCGCCCAAGAAGGCGGGTTTTTTATTTTGGTCAGCTTGTGGGCCTGACAGGCCGCTGTCAGAACGCCGGTACACACTAGAGGCAATGCGAATCCCTGGCTTTCGGAGTCTCCGGCAGGCGAAAGTGGAGTGGCGGGTCAAGTACAGCAATCGCTGCAATGGCGGGCGCACGGGCCGGGTCAAGGTGCGCGTTCCCAAGCCGCACCGGCGCGGGGCGTAGGGCAGGCCACCCGGCGCATGTGGCCCGGAGGGAGCGGCCGGTAGGGTGACTCCATGACTACCGACCCCGTCTCGCTGGTGCCCGTCACCGAGTGGGCCCCCCTGGTGCCCGAACTGATGACCAGTGACCTGGCCCGCAGCCTGGACCTCTATACGCGCCTCTTTGGATTCACCATCCACTACACCCGGCCCGGCTTTGCCTACCTGAGCCTGGGGCGGGTGCAGTGGATGCTGGAACAGGCTGAGCCGGACAAGGCGTGGCAGACGGGCCCACTGGAGAGGCCCTACGGACGCGGCGTCAATTTTCAGATTCAGGCACCGGACTTGGGCGCCCTCCATGCGCGGCTGACGGCGGCCAGCTATCCGCTGTTCCGGCCCCTACACACCGCCACCTACGCCGAGGGCGACACCCTGCACACCGTGCGGCAGCTACTGGTTCAGGACCCCGACGGCTACCTGCTGCGGTTCACCGATTAAAGGCGCTGCGCGGCAATCAGGCCTGACAGCCGTTCCAGGCGGCCCCGCAGCGCCAGCAGGTAGACGGGCGGCGGGACTTCCTCGCCGTAGGTCCAGGCCCGCACCCCGCTCTGCTCGCCCACCGAGAGCAGCCGGTCGAGCACCCGCAGCAGCATGGCGCGGCCCGCCTGATGTTCAGCCAGCAGCTCGGGCAGGGTCATTCCGGCCAGGGGCGCTGTGGTGCGCAGGGGCAGGCCGTCCAGCCGGCCTTCCAGCCCAATTCGCATCTCCATCTGGGCCTTGCGTTCCATGCCAATGGTGGCGCGCAGGGTTTCCTCGGCGCCGGCGGCCCAGCCCTGCGGGTCCAGGGGCGCGGGCGGCAGGGCGGCCAGAGCGCGGCGCACGGCGGCCAGGTCAGCGGTCGCCGCCTCCCGCTTGGGGGCGTCCAGGGGATGCGGTTCGGGAGCGGTCATGGGCCCCAGTCTGCCGCATGGGGCCGCTATGCTGCGCCCTATGCAGCACACCCGCACCTGGTCTGACGTGTATGGCAGCGCCCGCGCCCTGTTTGAAGGCCGCGCCGGAGGGCACGCCTGGCTGGTCGCCGCGCCCCCCGACCTGGCCGCGCCGCTGGCCGAGGCGCTGGAATGTGTGGACGGCAAGGGCCGCGTGGCGCTGGTGGTCCACGACGGCCTGACGCCCCTGCTGGCCGCGCTCAGGGAAGAGCAGCCGCGCGGCGTGATTGTGGTAGCCGAGCAGGCGTTGGCCAGCGGGCCAGCGATGACGGTGCCCGAACGCCAGGTGGAGGGTGACGGCGCGGCTTACCAGGAAGGAGGCGAGTTTCCGGCCTGGATGGGCGACACCGGCACCGAGGGCCCTCAGAGCGAATGTGCCCCGGCCAGTGCCGCCGCCCTGCTGGGCCTGCCTGTGGTGGTGACCACGCCGGCCCAGGTGGCCCAGACCCTCACCGCCTGGATGGACCGCACTCCGCACGGCCGGTAAGAGGGGCCCCTGACCCCACCAGGGGCCAAGACGAGGGGAAAAGCGCTCCTCTGGGCGGAGCGTGTGCACGCCAGTCCGTTCTCGATGGATTGGCGTGACCGACGCCATCGGCAGAGGACCGCCCGGAACAGTTGGTGCGCGCGCCGCGTTTTACACTGCCGCGCGTGAGTTCGCCCGGCCCCTCCCCTGCCTACCTGGACCCGGTGGTGCGCCACCTGTACGTGCATGTGCCGTTTTGCCCCACCATCTGTCCCTACTGCGACTTTCATGTCCTGACGCGGCGGGCCGGGCTGGTGGAACAGTACCTGGCCAAACTGGAAGAGGACGCCGCGCGCTTGGCCGGCACCTACGCCGTGGACCTGGACACGGTGTACCTAGGCGGCGGCACCCCCAGCTTTCTGCGGGACGAAGAACTGCGCGCGCTGGTGGGCAGCGTGAGGCGGCACCTGGGCTGGGGCCGGCGGGAAAACACCCTGGAGGTCAACCCCGGTACCGTGACGCCCGCCCGCGCGGCCTACTGGCAGGCGCTGGGCTTTGACCGCGCCAGTGTGGGCGTGCAGAGCCTGCATGACCCCACCCTGAAGTTCCTGGGCCGTCAGCACGACGCCGCGCAGGCCAGAGAAGCCGTCGGCACCCTGGTGGACCGGGGGATGCGGGTCAGTGGCGACCTGATTACAGCGGTGCCAGGGCAACCGCTGGACGCCGATATTCAGGGCCTGTTGGACTTGGGGGTGAGCCATGTCAGCGCCTACACCCTGACCATTGAGCCTGGCACCGAGTTTGCCCGCCGGGGCGTCACGGTGCACGAGGACGACGAGCGCGCCGGCTTTGAACGCACTGAGGCGCTGCTGACCGCCGCCGGCCTGACCCGCTACGAGATCAGCAATTACGCGCGCCCCGGGCAGGAATCGCAGCACAACCTCGCTTACTGGCAGGGCCGCACGTATCTGGGGCTGGGGCCAGGAGCGGCGGGGCATTACCCGGCTTTGCCGGAGGTTGATGGTCGCAGGTTGATGGGTGATGGAAAGGGCGGGGTAGCGGATGGCGAGTGGCGGATGGCAGATAGCGAAGTGCGAGTTGAGGGGTTGAGCGGCCAAGGCATTGAGGAAGGACGGGCTTCTCCAAGGCCCACGTCCCATTCACCATTTCCCCCTCCCCCCTCACCCCTCACCCTGCGCCGCACCACTCCTCACCTGCACGACTGGCTGGCGGGCGAGACGGGCGAGGCCGAGCCGATTTACCCACACGATTACGTCACCGACGCCCTGTTCATGGGCTTGCGGCTACGGGCCGGCCTCGATCTGGCCGACCTCTCGCGGCGCAGCGGGGTGGATGTGGCGGAGGTGTACGCCGCGCCTCTGGCGGCCAATGTGGCGCGTGGCCTACTGACCCTGGACGGCCCCCAGCTGCGGGCCACGCCGCAGGGCTGGTGGGTCCTGAACCGCGTGGTGACGGACTTTCTGGAGGCGGCGCCCAGCCACTGACCACCGGGAATTGTGAATCGCCCGCGTCCAGCTATGCGGGCAGGTGGGTCGGCTGGACGCTAGACTGGCCCTATGACGACATCCTATGACTACGACGTGCTGGTCATCGGTGCGGGGCCGGGCGGATACCACGCGGCCATCCGCGCCGCGCAGCTGGGGTTGAAAGTAGCCTGCGCCGAGCGCGAGGCCGTGGGCGGCGTGTGTCTGAACGTGGGCTGTATTCCCACCAAGGCGCTGCTGCACGCGGGCGAACAGATTGCCGCCGCCCGCCACGCCGCCGACTTTGGCCTGACCTTCGGCGAACAGAAGCTGGACATTGCCAAGCTGAACGGCTGGAAAGACGGCATCGTCAAGAAGCTCACGGGCGGCGTGGGCGGCCTGTTCAAGGCCAATAAAGTCGCGCACCTGCAGGGCCAGGCCAGCTTCGTGGACGACCACACCGTCAAGGTCGGGGACAAAACCTACACGGCGGGCAGCATCATCATCGCCACCGGCTCAGAGCCCGCCAAACTGCCGGGGCTGGAGGTGGACCAGCAGACCATCGTGGATTCCACGGGCGCTCTGGTCATGCCAGACCCCGTGCCCGCCCGCATGCTGTGCGTGGGCGGCGGGGTCATCGGTTTTGAGTTCGCGCACGTGTACAACAACATGGGCACCAAGGTCAAAGTCATCGAGTTCCTGCCCGCCATCATTCCGGGCGCCGACGCCGACGCCGTCAAGGAATTCCAGAAGGCCATGAAAAAGCAGGGCATCGAGATTGCCGTGCAGACCAAAGCCAACAAAGCCGAGAAAAAGGCCGACGGCATTCATGTCGAACTGGAAGACGTCAAGACCGGCGCCAAGACTGTGGAGGTCTTTGACCGCGTGCTGGTCGCCGTAGGCCGCCGCCCGCGCACCGACGGCCTGAACGCCCAGGCGGCGGGCGTCACCGTGACCGAGCGCGGCTTTATTCCCGCTGACAGCCGGCAGCGCACCAACGTGCCGCACATTTATTCCATTGGCGACGTGGCCAGCAACCCCATGCTGGCGCACAAGGCCATGAAAGAAGGACTGGTGGCGGCTGAAGTAATTGCTGGCAAACCCGCCGAGCAGGACGCCGTGGCTATTCCCGGCGTGGTGTACACCAGCCCCGAACTGGCCTGGGTGGGCCTGACCGAGCAGGAAGCGAAAGACAAGGGCTATGAGGTGAAGACCGGTGTGTTCCCCCTGTCAGCTTCAGGCCGCGCCATGACGCTGCAGCAGACCGACGGCTTCGTGAAGATGGTCGTAGAAAAAGACACGGACCTGCTGCTGGGCGTGCATATCGTGGGGCCGCACGCCAGCGACCTGCTGGGCGAGGCGGGCCTGGCGCTGGAAATGGCCGCCACCGCGTCTGACATCGCCCTGACCATCCACGCGCACCCCACCCTGGGCGAAAGCGTGCTGGAAGCGGCCGAGGCCGTCCATAAGCAGGCCATTCACATCATGAACCGCTGAGAGGCAGCTCGCCTTCGTCCCCAGACCACCTGTCTGGGGACTTTTCTTTTCGGAAGGCGCGAGAACGAGACTCGCGCCTCAGATAGAGTTCGCCTGTAACGCCAACAACCCAGCACCCCACTGGGTTGCCAACTCCACGCCCGGAACCCGTTTTTCTCCCACTTGCTCCGCTCGAATTGAATCGTTTACAAAAACGATTCAATCGGAGTTCGTATCAGACAGAATCCAGCTGCACCGCTGACAAATCGGGAGGTCAAGGCTGGGCCACCTCTACGCCCGCTCGTCCGCTTGCTCTCTCGCCCCGCTTAGATTTCAGCGTTTGCCGAAGTCCTCATGACCTCTTCCCGCGCCCCCTACTTGATGACGTAAGGCCGCTCGCCTTCGCGGAACTCGTACCACACGCGCATGACGATGTCCTGCTCGGTGTTGCCAAAGCGGCGGCCAAACAGGTTCATGCCGCCTTTGTGGCGCGCGTCGTCCTTGACGCCCACCCGCAACTCGATCAGGGGCTGGGCGCCCAGAGCCAACTGGTCGATGGTCGTGGTGGCGCTGACCTGCCGCCCGTCAATAAAGGTGCCCTCGCGGCTGATCTTGAAGCGTTTGAGAACCCCGTACTGCGTGTGGTTGAGTGGCCACCAGCGCGGCGTGACCTTGCCCGGCACACCGCCAAAATCGGCGGGGCTGGTCCAGGTCCCCAGTTCGGTGCCATTGACCCACACCGTGATGTCCGACGGCCAGTCCAGATCGTGTTCCGGGGCTTCGGAGCACAGTTCCATCGAAACTTCCAGCTCGGTGGCCTCGGCGCCGTGGGGCAGGTTGTTGGGAAAGTCGTAGCCCAGGGTGCCGTGGCGCATCCAGATGATCTGGGCAAACACGTGTTCAGGCTCGAAAAAGGAACGCGGATCGTCCACCATGCCAATGAGCTTGGCTTCGGTGGCCAGGCCGCAGGTGGGCTGCACGTCCGAACGGCGGTAATTGCCAATCGGCATGGAAATCTCGACGACGTTGCTCTGGGCGCTGACCGCCGCGCCCGGCAGCTTGATCAAAATCTCCTCGTAGCGCTTGCTGATCAGCTTCTGCCGCCCGCGCGTTCCCGGCATGAACTGCACGTCCAGCAGGCCTGCGTCTTCCAGGGTCTTGATATTGAAGTTGACCGTGGACGCAGGCAGCCCCATCGCCGTGGTCAGGGCTGTGACATTCATGGGGCTGTGCGAGAGCAGGCTCAACATGGACATGCGGGTCTCGCTGTCCACCGCGCGGGCCACGCGCAGGGCTTCCTCGCCCTCGACAATCAGGGTGCGGCGTCCGGCAATAGGCATGGAACCTCCAGAAAATACCCTCCAAAACTACAAGTTTAGTGGTGGGTTTTCAAGAGCGGCCTGACGGGCAAATCGCGTTGGGCTGGACACATCAAAGCCACAGGGCTTCCAGCACGCTTAGACAACCCACCAATTTATTTGACTCTTAACAGCCGTTTTGGTACGTTTTTATTGTTCCACAATCTGCAATCGCAGGACGCGCGGCTGGCGTGCATCTGTTGACGGCTTCGGCGTGCCCCTGCCCGGAGGACATATGAAACGAACCACCATGGTGCTGGGCGGCGTGGCCCTCCTCCTGACCGGCACGGTGCTGGCCCAGGGCCTGCCCAAACTGGCGGTCAAGAAGACCTACCGCGTGGGCTTTGCCCAGACCGAGAGCAACAACCCCTGGCGCCTGGCCCAGACCAAGAGCATGCAGGACGAGGCCCGGCGCCTGGGCCACCAGCTGGTGTACACCGACGCCGCCGGTTCTACGGCCAAGCAGGTGGCCGACGTGCGCTCCATGATCGCGCAGAAGGTGGACGCCATCTTCCTGTCGCCGCGTGAAGACAAGCCGCTGGCCCCCGTGGTCAAAGAGGCCGCCAAAGCGGGTATTCCGGTGATTCTGCTCGACCGCAACATTGACCCCGCGCTGGCCAAGGCCGGCACCGACTACGTCACCTTTATCGGGTCGGACTTTGTTCAGGAAGGGCAGCGGGTCGCCAACTGGCTGGTCAAGAACGCCAAGGGCAAGACCAACATCATTGAGCTGGAAGGCACCACCGGCTCCAGCCCCGCCAACGACCGCAAGAAGGGCTTTGACGACGTGATTCGCAAGAATTCGCAGTTCAAGATTCTGGCCAGCCAGACCGGCAACTTTGCCCGCGACACGGGCCGACAGGTCGCCGAAACGCTGCTGCAGGCCAACCCCACCGCTAACGTGATTTACGCCCACAACGACGAAATGGCGATTGGCGCCGTGTCGGCCATCCGGGCGGCCGGCAAACGCCCCGGCGTGGACATCATCGTGCTGTCTATTGACGGCGGCAAGGAAGCCGTACAGATGGTGGCGGACGGCAGCATCAACTACGTTGTGGAATGCAACCCGCGCTTTGGGCCAGCCGCCTTCAAGACCCTGGCCGGTTACGCCGCCGGGCAGAAGTACCCCGCTAAGGTGATCAACGCCGACCGCGATTACACCCCGCAGAACGCCAAAGCTGGCCTGGCCAGCGCGTACTAACTTCTTTCCCCGGTCACCTGCGCCGCGCCACTACTCTTGGTGCCGCGCAGGTGGCCGGAGCCGTTCAGGAGGTCTGTGTTTCCTTGAGCCAGTCGCCCGATTCTTCCCTGCCGCTGCTAGACATGCAGGACATCCGCAAAACCTTCGCCGGCGTTCCGGCGCTGGACCGCGCGTCGCTGACGGTTGGTCCCGGCGAGGTTCACGCCCTGATCGGCCAGAATGGGGCGGGCAAAAGCACGCTGATTAAAGTGCTGACGGGGGCCTACCGGCGCGACGCCGGGCAGGTCACGTTTGCCGGCGCGGCGGTGGATTTTCCCAGCCCCCTGGCCGCGCAGCGCGGCGGCATTGCCACCATTTACCAGGAAGTCAATCTGGTGCCGCTGCGCAGCGTGGCCGAGAACATCATGCTGGGCCGCGAGCCGCGCCGCTTTGGCCTGATTGACTGGCACGCCCTGAACGACCGCGCCCGGCAGGCCCTGAGCGACCTGGGCCTGACCCTGGAGGTCACGCGGCCCCTCGGGGGCTACAGCACCGCCGTGCAGCAGATGGTGGCGCTGGCACGCGCCGTGAGCGTGCAGGCGCGCCTAGTCGTGATGGACGAACCCACCAGTTCCCTGAACGAGCGCGAGGTCGAGACCCTCTTTGGGGTCATCCGGGGCCTGAAGGCGCGCGGGGTGTCGGTGCTGTTCGTGTCTCACCGCCTGGACGAGCTGTACGAGGTCTGCGACCGCATCACGGTGATGCGCGACGGGCATACGGTGTTCAGCGGCCCTATGACTGACGTGAGCCGGCTGCGGCTGGTCGAGCTGATGCTGGGGCGCGCCCTGGACAGCAGCGGCGCCCAGACGGGCTTTGTGCGGGGGCAGGCCAGCGACGAGGAACTCCTGAGCGCACGCGGCGTCACCCTGGGCACGCGGCTGCGCGGCGCTGGGGTGGAGGTCCGCCGGGGCGAGGTGGTGGGGCTGGCCGGGCTGCTGGGGTCCGGGCGCAGCGAATTGGCCGGCGTGCTGTTCGGCGCCGAACGCCCCGACCAGGCCCAGATCACCCTGCGCGGCCAGGCGGTGGCCTTCCGGGCGCCGGGCGACGCCATTCGCGCCGGGCTGGGTTTTTGCAGCGAGGACCGCAAGGCGCAGGGCATCATTCCTGACCTGAGCGTGCGCGAGAACCTGACGCTGGCGCTGCTGCCGCGCCTGGCCCGCGCCGGGGTGGTGGACACGGCGCGGCAGGCCGAGATCGTGGACCGCTTTATGACCCGGCTGGGCATCAAAGCCAGCAGCGCCGAGCAGCCTATCCGTGAACTGTCGGGGGGCAACCAGCAAAAGGTGCTGCTTTCGCGCTGGCTGGCCACCGAACCGGACCTCCTGATTCTGGACGAGCCCACGCGCGGCATTGATGTGGGCGCCAAGGCCGAGATTCAGCGCCTGATCGGCGAACTGGCGCAGGGGGGCTTAGGGGTGCTGATGATTTCCAGCGAACTGGAAGAACTGATTGAAGGGTGCCACGAGGTCACGGTGCTGCGGGACGGCCGCCGCGTGGCGCGCCTGAGCGGCGAGGCCATGACCGAAGACGCCCTGCTACACGCCATGGCCCAAGGCGAAGCCGACTCAGGCGCCGCCGGGGCCGCGTGAAGGGCGAGGTGCAGACCGTGCCGTCCAGCCCCGCCCGACCCGCCCGGCGCCCGCTGGCCTGGGGCGACCTCTGGGCTGACCTGCACGCCATCCGGGTCAGCCTGCTGATTCTGGCGGCCCTGCTGCTGTTTAACGCTCTGTTTACCCCCAATTTTCTGAGCGTGCAGACCCTGAACGTGAACCTGACGCAAGTGGCCACCACCGTCATCGTGGCGATGGGCATGACCCTGGTGATTGCCACCGGGGGCGTGGACCTGTCGGTGGGCTCACTGATGGCCATCAGTGGAGTGCTGGCCCCGCTGCTGTTTTTAAATCCGGCGTTCGCGGGGGCGCCCGCCCTGGGGGTGGCGCCGGCGTTCGTGCTGCCGGTGCTAGCGGCCGGGGCATTTGGGCTGCTCAACGGCGTTTTCGTCACGCGGCTGCGCCTGCAACCCATCGTGGCCACGCTGGTGCTGTATATCGCTGGGCGCGGCATTGCGCAGGTCATCACCAATGGGCAGCTCCAGAGCTTCACCCGCCCTGACTTCTCGTATATCGGGCTGGGGCGCCCACTGGGGATTCCCTTTCAGGTGCTGCTGATGCTGGTCATCGTGGCGGTGACGTACTGGGCGGTGCGGCGCACCGTGTTCGGGCGCTACGTGCTGGCAGTGGGCGGCAACGAACAGGCCGCGCGGCTGGCCGGCATTCCGGTCGCCCGCGTCAAACTGGCGGTGTACGGCCTCAGTGGGCTGCTAGCGGGCGTGGCGGGACTGATCGTCATTGCCATCAATTCCAGCAGCGACGCCAATCAGGTGGGCCTCAATATGGAACTGGACGCCATTGCGGCGGTGGCAGTGGGCGGCACCCTCCTCAGCGGCGGGCGGGCGCAGGTGCTGGGCACAGTGGCCGGCGCCCTGATTATTCAGCTCATTCGCTACACCCTGCTGGCGCGCGGGGTGCCCGACGCCGCCGCCCTGATGGTCAAGGCCGCCATCATCGTGGCGGCAGTGGCGCTGCTGCAGCGCCGGGGAGGCCGCTCATGACGACCGCTGCTCCGCCGTCGGCGCGGCGCACCCGCACCCTGCGCCTGCTCAGCCAGTCAGGCGTGCTGGTGGCCCTGCTGCTGCTGGTGCTGTTCGGGGCGCTGCGCTACGACGGCTTTCTGGGGGCCTACAACCTCTCGACGTTCCTGCGCTACAACGCCATGTTTGGTCTGATTGCCGTGGGCATGTGCTTCGTGATCATCACGGGCGGCATTGACCTGTCGGTGGGCAGCGTGGTGGCCATGAGCAGTGTGGTGGCCGCGCTGCTGAGCCCGCACGGCGTGGGCACCGCGGTCCTGGGTGGCGTGCTGGCCGGAGCGGCGGTGGGCCTGCTGAACGGACTGATCATCACGCGGCTGAACATTCAGCCGTTCATTACGACCCTAGCCACCCTGCTGGCCGCGCGGGGGCTGGCGCTGCTGCTGGCCCGCAACCAGGGCGGCGTGGGCCTGGATCCCACCAACACGGCGCTGGCGTGGGTGGGCCAGGGCGACTTGTGGCGGCTGCCGGTGCCGGGCGTCATCCTGGCTGTGGTCGTGGTGGCGGCGGCCGTGGCCCTGCGCTTGACCCCCTTTGGCCGGCACGCCCTGGCCACCGGCGGCGGCGAGGACGCCAGCAGCTTGATGGGCCTGCCGGTAGACCGAATCAAGCTGGGCGTGTACGGGCTGTCCGGCGCGCTGGCAGGTCTGTCGGGCGTCATTCTGGCCGCGCAACTGGGCGCCGGGCAGCCCACCGAGGGCCTGGGGTGGGAACTGTCGGCCATCGCCAGCGTGGTGGTCGGCGGCACCCTGCTGACGGGCGGGGTGGGCAGCGTCTGGGCCACCCTGGCCGGCACCCTGCTGCTGGGCCTGATTTTTAACCTGCTGAACTTCGAAAACGGCCGGGGCGTGATTTCTCTGTCGCCGTACTGGCAAAGCGTGATTCGTGGAGGCTTTTTGCTGCTGGTCGTGGTGCTGCAAAGCCGCGCCGGAGGGTCCGGTGAGCCCTAACGCCCGCGCGTCGCCACTCCTCTGACCCCGCCCCATCTTCCAGCGTTGTCGTTCTGTGGACGGCCCCACCGGCCGCCCTGCTGGTGCCGTGTGCCACCTGTTTGCCGTCCCCTCTCCCCTGTCAGGAGGTTGTTCTATGCGTCCACTTCCGCTTCTTAGCCTGCTCAGTGTCTCGCTGTTGTTGGCGTCGTGTGCCGGCACGGACGGGCATGACCACACCCACGCCCCCGAAACCCAGGCCAGCACGCGCCACAGCCACGACGCCCTGTGGCAGGCCCACCATCCCACCGGAGACACCCTTCAGGTCCAATTGCCCGACCGCGACGCGCCCAGCACCGTGACCCTCAGCGGTGGCCACGCTTACCTGGGCGACGACATCATCGGGGACGTGCGCGGCACGGCAGTGGTGGGCCTGAGTGGGCAGACCATCCTGCGCACCGACCGGAGCGGCATTCAGCCTCTCAGCAGCGGGATTACCGACGCGGGCCTCAAGTGGCCGGGGGCCGTGGTGCCTTTCGTCTTTGACGGCAGCGCCACCGCCAACATCCGCACCCAATTTAACCAAGCCGTGCAGATTTACAACGGGCAGACCGTGGTGCGGTACGTGGCGCGCACCAATCAGGCCAATTACGTGCGGGTGGTGGCCGGCGACGGGTGCAGCAGCTACGTGGGCATGATGAGCACCAGTTTCAAGCCCAACGGCCAGGAGATTACCCTGGGCCGCGACGGCTGTGGCGTGGGCGCCGCCCTGCACGAAATGGGCCACGCGGCGGGCCTGGAACACGAGCAGCAGCGGCAGGACCGCGACAGCTACATCACCGTGAACTACGGCCTGATTGATCCGGCGTGGCGCAGCCAGTACGACATCATCCGCGACAACCGGGTCAATACCGCTTTTACCGGCTACGACGTGCATTCCATCATGCACTACGGCAACAGCCAGGTGAACAGCCAGTGGGTGATGACCAGCAAGCAGGGCGTGCCGCCCGAGCAGATTGGGCAGAACAGCGGTTACCTGACCGACGGCGACAAAACAGCTTTCCGCACCATCTACGGCAATGTGAACGGGGGCGGCGGAGGCCAGGGCATCACCCTGACCACCGGGCAGTGGACCTCGCTGCAGGTGGTCACGCCCGGCTTTACCAACCGGTTCCTGCGTCACCTGAACAGCCTGGGCTACACCGAGGTCGTCACCAGCGGCAGCAGCGCCACCCTGAAACAGGACGCCACCTTCCGCGTCGTGGGCGCGCTGGACGGCACTGGCTGTTATTCGCTGGAATCGCGCAACTTCCCCGGCCAGTTCCTGCGCCACCAGAACAACCGCCTGCGGATTGACCGCAACGACGGCAGCGACCTGATGCGCCGCGACGCGACCTTCTGCGCGCAGACCGGCCTGGCGGGCTTAGGCGGCGTGAGTTTCGTGTCGCGCAACATCAATAACGCCTACATTCGTCACCGCAACGGCGAGGTGTGGCTGGACGTGAACGACGGCAGCACGGCCTTTAAGCAGGACGCCAGCTGGAACTTGGCCGGCGCCTGGGCACCTTAACAGCCTTTGACCAACGAACAGACCTGAACGCCAGCGCTTTTCGCTGAGGCTGTCCGGCAGAGCACGGCATACCACTGGCGCTTCTCCCCTGCCCTCCCCATTCTGTGGCTTTCCAAAGGGCCGCCACCCTCCTCTTTCCCATGCTCCGGGGCGACCTCATGCGCCCCGGCGGGGCCGCCCACGCCTTCCGACACCCTCTCACCGCGACCCTCAGGAGCTGTCTCATGCATCCACCTGACCCGGCATCAACCCTTTCCCGCTTCTCCCGGCGGCCCTGGCCCCTGGCCCTGCTGGCCGCCGCGCTGCTCAGCGCCTGCGCCGGCACGCCGCAGCCGGCCGCCACTGCTGAGCTGCCCGAGCCGCCTGCTCTGGCCAGCGCCACCCCACCCACGCTGGGCGCCCTGGCCCTGCAGCCCAAGACGCCGCCCATCAGCACGCCGTGGACCGCGCAGGTGTCCACCACCAACCCTCTGCCTGAGTACCCGCGCCCGCAGATGACCCGCCCCGACTGGCAGAGCCTCAACGGGCAGTGGCAGTTTGCCAACGCCAGCGCCGGCCAGGCCCCGCCCGTGGGTCAGAACCTCGCCGAAACCGTGCTGGTGCCCTTTCCCATCGAGTCGGCGCTGTCCGGTATTCAGCGGCACCAGGACCGCATGTGGTACCGCCGGACCTTCACAGTGCCCAGCGGCTGGAACGGGCGGCGCGTCCTGCTGAACTTCGGGGCGGTGGATTATCAGGCGGCGGTGTATGTCAACGGCACGCAGGTTGGCGCCCACACGGGCGGCTACGACGCCTTCAGCTTTGACATCACGGGCGCGCTGCGGGCCGGCTCAAACGAGGTCATCGTGGGTGTGTACGACCCCACGAACGCCGCCGGGCAGCCGCTGGGCAAGCAGGTCAATGTGCCCGACAACGGCATCTTCTACACCGCCGCCAGCGGCATCTGGCAGACGGTGTGGTTGGAGCCGGTCGCCGCGCCTCACATCACCCGCCTGGACCTGACGCCCGACGTGCCCGGCGGCGCCCTGAAGGTCACGGTGCGCGGCGAGGGCCTGAGTGGGCAGACCGTGCAGGTCACGGGCCTCAACGGCACCACGGTGGTGGGTACGGTCAACGGCAACGTGGACACCGAGTTGCGCCTGCCGGTGCCGAATGCGCGCCTGTGGAACCCGGACGACCCCTTCCTCTACAACCTGACGGTCAAGCTGGTCAGCGGCTCGGCCACCGTGGACACGGTGCAAAGCTACTTTGGGATGCGCAGCATCGGCACCAAGGTCATTAACGGCTTCCTGCGCCCGGTGCTGAACGGCAAGTTCGTGTTCCAGCTGGGCACCCTCGACCAGGGCTACTGGCCCGACGGCATCTACACGGCCCCCACCGACGACGCCTTGAAATCCGACCTGCAAAAGCACAAGGACCTGGGCTTCAACATGGTGCGCAAGCACATCAAGGTCGAGCCGCAGCGCTGGTACTACTGGGCCGACCGGCTGGGGCTGCTGGTGTGGCAGGACATGCCGTCCATGCGCATCGGCGTGAACCCCAGTTCGAGCGACCGCGCCGAATTCGAGCGGGAACTGCGGATCATGGTGGACCAGCACCGCTCCTCACCGTCCATCGTTACGTGGGTGGCCCAGAACGAGGGCTGGGGCGAGTATGACCCCGCCCGCATCGCCGACGCCGTGAAGGCCTGGGACCCCAGCCGCTTGGTGGACAACATGAGCGGCTGGAACTGCTGCGGCTACGACGGCGGCAACGGCGACCTGGCCGACTGGCACGTCTACGTGGGCCCCGGCACGCCCAACCCGTCCCTCAGCCGCGTCTCTGTGCTCGGCGAGTTCGGCGGGCTGGGCCTGCGCACCCCCGGCCATGAATGGAACCCCAACACCAGCTTCAGCTACGAGATGCAGCCCAGCGTGGCCGCCTTTAACGACCGCTACCTGGGGCTGGTGCAGGCCACCCGGGCCCTGATGATCAATAAAGGCCTGAGTGCCTCGATCTACACCGAGCTGACCGACGTGGAAAGCGAGGTCAACGGCCTGTACACCTACGACCGGCAGATTGCCAAGATTGACGTGGCCCGCGCCCGCACCGCGCACCTGGGCCTGATTGCGGCGTCCAACGACCTGCCCGTCAAGGTCACCCTGCCGCTGTACACCTACAAGTCTTTCCAGGTGACGACGCCCGGCTTCACCAACCGCTTTATTCGGCACCTGGACGGCCTGGGCGCGACAGAAGTGGTCACTGGCAGCAGCGCCGAACTGCTGAAAAAAGACGCCACCTGGCGCATCGTGCCGGGGCTGGCCGATGCCAATTGCTACTCACTGGAATCGCTGAATTACCCCGGCGAATACCTGCGTCACCGCGAGTCCCGCGTACGGCGTGACCGCCCCGACGGCAGCAGCGCCTTTAACGGCGACGCCACCTGGTGCGCCCGCAGCGCCCTGTCCGGCGTGGGCATCAGCCTGGAGTCTTACAACTTCCCAGGGCGTTACCTGCGCCACTACGACAGCGCGCTGTGGCTGGCGCAAAACGGCGGACCGCTGCCCAGCGACAGCACCGGCAATCTGGTGCAGGACAGCAGCTGGAACGTGGTCACGCCCTGGGCGCGCAGCGGCGTCACGCTGGCCAACGCCTACCAGTCTCTGCAAGTGACCACCGCCGGCTTTACAGACCGCTTTGCCCGGCACCAGAACGGCCTGGGCTTTACCGAGGTCGTCACGGGGGGCAGCCCGGCGCTGCTCAAGCAGGACGCCACCTTCCGCCTGGCACCGGGCCTGGCCGACAGCCGCTGCACGTCCTTTGAGGCCCGCAACCTCCCCGGCCAGTATCTGCGCCACCGCGACTTCCGGATTGGGCTGGCGGCGAACGACAACACTGACCTTTTCCGGCAGGACGCCACCTTCTGCGCGCAGCCGGGCCTGGGCGGGGGCGGCGTGAGTTTCGAGGCCTTCAACTCGCCCGGCTTCTTCCTGCGCCACTTCGACAGCGGGCTGTGGATTGCGTCAGGAGGCGGCGCCCGCCCCAGCGACAGCGCAGGCGGCTTCAAGCCCGACAGCACTTGGACGATTGCCGCGCCCTGGGCCCCATAAGAGCAGCGCCCCTGCGGGCAGCATGACGAGGAACCGGGACTGGCTCTGTTCCGAGACATGACAACCGGCCACTCACAGCAGGCCAGAAGACACAAAGGCCGCCGCCCCGTGTGGGGCGGCGGTTTCTGTTACCCGCCGGGGGTCTGGCCCTGGGCCTCCCCTTCGCTGCTGGCCGCAGTCCCCGTCATCCCAGAGCGGGCCTCGGCACGCCTCTCGCCTGAGGGCAAGGTGAACCAGAAGGTGCTGCCCTGCCCCGGCACCGAGTCCACGCCCATCTGCCCGCCGTGGCCTTCCACAATGCGGCGCGCCACCGACAGGCCAATGCCGTTGCCCAGGTACTGCTCGCGGCCATGCAGGCGCTGAAACACCGTAAAAATCCGCTCGTGATAGGCCGGGTCAATCCCGATGCCGTTGTCCTGCACCGACAGGCGCACCCAGTCGCCCTCGCGCTGCGCGCTGACCTGCACCTGTGGGGCGCGGCCAGGCGCGCGGAATTTCAGCGCGTTGCCTATCAGGTTTTGCAGCAGCTGACGCAGCTGGGTGGGCGAGGCCAGCACGGGGGGCAGGGGGCCGGCGCTCACGGTGGCCCCGGCCTGCTCTATCTGGCTTTGCAGGTCGGCACGCACCTGACGCAGCAGGTCGGCGGGCTGCACACGCTGGGGCGGCTGGCGGTCAGCCGTGACCCGCGCGAAGGTCAGCAGGTCCTGAATGAGCTGCTGCATCCGTGCGGTGCCCTCGGTAATGTGGCGCGCGTAGCGCTCGACTTTGGGGTCCGCGTCCGTGTTAAAGCGCCGGGCCAGCAACTCGGCGAAGCTGGTGATGGTGCGCAGCGGCTCTTGCAGGTCGTGACTGGCCACATAGGCGAACTGCTCCAGCTCGCGGTTGCTGCGCTCCAGCTCCTGGGTGCGGCGCACTGAAGTCTGGGCGTGTTCGGCGCGGTCCAGCGCCAGTTGCAGACTGAACACCACGGCGCTGAGCAGCTGCTGATCGGCGGCGGTCCAGGCGCGCGCTTCCTGCCGGCCCACCCCCAGCACGCCGCGCGTCTGGCCATTGACCATGACCGGCAGGGCGGCGCTGGCCCGCACGGCACTCAGCTGCGCCCGCGCCACGGCCGGGGTGGACTGGGCGTCGTACTGGTGCTGATAACGCGCCTCGCCCGTGGCAAACGGCTCGTCCAGATTGTGGGCGCCGCCGCGCGGCAAGCCCGCTTCCAGCCGGGCCAGCAGCGCCGGGTCATGAAACCGGCCCCGGTGCGACTGCAGGGCCCACAGGTCACCGCCTGGTTCGTAATAGGTGCTGAAGGTGTGCGGCAGCAATTTGACAATGGCGTCTTGCGTGCGGCCCACCAGGGTCAGAGGGTCACTTTCCTGCGCCAGGTCGCGGGTCAGGTCGGCAAAGGCTTCCAGAGCGCGGGTACGCGCCTGCAGGGCCGCGTTGCTCTCTTCCAGGGCGGCAGCGTGGCGCTGGAGTTCCTGGGCCTGCTCCACGTGTTCCAGAGCCACGCCCAGGCTCTGGGCTACGCTTTCGAGGACCACCTTATCGGCGCGCGTCCAGGGCTGCGCGCTGTTGAGGCCAATGGCAAAGATGCCACGTGGCCGCCCGCTCACGAGCACCGGTAAGGTGGCGGTGGTCTGCAGCTGCGCGGTGGCTTCGGGCAGCCCGTCGGCGTCGTGGTCGTAGGCCTCCTGGTAATACGGCTGCAAACTCTGCCACGGTATCAGGAGGTTCGGGGTGCCCTCATAGGAAATCCCGGCGTCCAGCACCCGCTGCAACTCTGGACTGCCCAGGTCGCCCACCTGGGATTTCAGGCGCCACAGCCCGCCGGCCGGTTCGTAATACACCGCGAACCCCTGTGGCAACAGGGTCAGCGTGAACTGCTGGGCCCGGCGAATCAGGGCGTAGAGGTCGGTGTGGCGGGTCAGGTCGCGCGTCAGATTGGCAAAGCCTTCTAGCACCACGGTGCGCGCTTCCAATTCGGTGTTCTGGGTATGCAGTTGCCTGGCCAGTCGGGCCAGGTCGCCCTCACTGCGGGTCAGCTCGGCGTCCAGCGCGTCCGCCTGGGTGCGCCGCAACTGCTCAGCCAGCGCCTCGGCGCGGCGCTGCTCACGCAGGTCACGCACGTAGCCCACCACCAGCGTCTGGTCTTGGTCCTCGGCGCGCAGCAGATACACCTCAACCGGCAGGCTCTGGCCGCTGCGGTTGAGCATGACTTTCTCGTACCAGCCAGAGTGGCCGGTGCGGAAGGTGCGCTCAAAGGCGGCGGCGTCTGCCTCGCGCTCGCGTTCGGGGGTCAGGTCCAGCCAGTCAATTTGCCCAGCTTCAAACTCGGCGCGCGAAAACCCCAGCAGGTTCAGGTAGGCGTCATTGACCTCGACCAGCTGCCCGTCGGGGGTGCCAGCTGCAATCCCAATCGGGCTGACACTCATGAGGTGCTGGGCGCGCTCGGTGGCGCCGGCCACGGCTTTCCCAGCGCACAGGGCCAGCCCACCCAGCGCCGCCAGCGTGCGCAGCGTGTCCTGGTCTTCTGGAGAGGGCGGCGCGTCGTAGGCCACAAGGAGCACCGCAGCTATGGGCTGCCCTGGGCCGCCGGGCAGCGGCGCGGCGGCCCAGGCGCCGCCCCCCTCCTCCTGCTCATACAGGAAGTGCCCTTCCTGGGCGGCGCGCGCGGCCCGCCCGGCCCAGAGCGCCGCTGAACCCGGCAGCGCCGCCGGGCCGTCCTGCGCGCCGGCCACCTCCCAGGCAGCGCCACGCGCCCTGAGCAGCGCCGCCCGGACGCCGGGGCGCACGGCGTGGGCCAGCAGGCACGCCGGCACGTCCTGCAGCGCGGCGCCGGCCAGGGCCTCGGCGGCGTCCCGCAGGGTCATGGGGTCTCCGTGCCAAAAGGTTTGAGGATAGCGGTCAGGTGCAGCGTGGGCACCCGAGCACCATAGCGCAGGCAGTGGCGGGCGCACACCGCGCAGGCCCCGGCGGTCATGGGCGTGGCCAGAGCGATCACGGCCCGGTCACGCCGGCCATGATGAACTGCTTTCACGGACAGGGCGTCAGGCCCGCCGAACCCGGTGAGCAACGCCCGCGCAACGCTTCATCCGCTCTACTGACCCCACGCCCACTTTCAGAACAGGAGACCGACATGACCACCTCTGCCCGCCGCACTGCCACCCTGCTCGCCCTCAGCGCCGCGCTGCTGGGCACCGCCCACGCCCAGAACACAGTCAACCTGTCAGGCCTGCAGCTTCAGCCCATCAAGATTGCCAACCTGGACCTGAACGTGCTGCGCGTGGCCCCGAACGTCTTTCAGCAGACCCTGCAGGCCCCCAACGCCCTGCAGGTCAATCTGAGCGACCTGCCGGCCCGCATTCAGGCCCGCGACGCCGAAGTGACCCGCAGCCTGAACGTGACCCGCAACCTGGCCGCCAGCAATGACCTGCGCGCCGACGTGGCCCGCGCCGCCCTGAGCCTGCCGCGCGGCCTGACGGTGCCCGTCAACGTGCGGCTGCGCACCGGCGAGGACAAGGAAGTGCTGCTGTTCGGGCAGGACACGGTGGCCGTGAACGTGGCCCAGGCCGAGGCCGACGCCGGACGCAACCGCGCCGCCGTGCTGCAATCGTTTGGCCTGAACGAACAGAACCCCGTGCCGCGCGAGTTCCTGTCGGCCGACACCCTGAGCAGCGTAAATATCGCGGCGAACATCAACATCAAGGCCCCGCTGCTGGCCCCCATGACGCTGACCAACACGCCGCCCAAGCCCTCGCAGCCGGGTCAGGAACTGGGCGACGGCTTTGTCAACAATCCCAGCGACGGCGCCTGCCGCTTTACTCCCACCAACGCGCTGTTTAACCAGATGCGCGGCAACGCCGTCAACCAGATCACGACCATCAAGGACCAGGGCCGCCGGGGCACCTGCATGGCCTTTGCCTACGTGTCCGCGCTGGAAACCATGATTGCCAGGCGCACCAAGACGCCCTTTAACCTCTCGGAGCAGTACGCCTACTACTGGCTGCGCGGCGACGACGGCGTGCTGGGCGACGGCGCCGGCTGGGGCGACTTTAACGACGCCATTGCCAAGGCGCGCATGATTCCCACCGAGGTGCGCTGGAAGTACAATCCGTCCCGCAGCCGCACCCGCGTGCCCGCGAACAATGACCAGCCCATCACGGCCTTCAAGAACTCCTGCACGAACTACGCCAGCCAGGCGTGCAGTGACACCACCGCTCAGGCGCAGCTGGTCTGCCAGAGCGGCACCAACAACTGCGCCTGGAAGCCCGAGTGGGACATCGCCCCCAACGCCGCCTTTAACTTCCGGCCCACCCAGGGCAACGAGGTCTGGGTCTCGCTGGGGGGCATGAACCTGGGCAACGCCGACGCCACCCGCGCCTACCGCCGCGCCATGCTGCGCCAGATGATTGACCGGGGCGACCAGCTGATTCTGGGCTTCACGGTGGACCGGGCCTTCGACAGCATCGGCGCCAACGGCCTGCCCAACACCGCCCTGATGGGCCAGAGCCCGCGCGGCGGCCACGCCATCCACGTGGTGGGCTACGTCAACACCGGCAACCAGACCTACAACGTCAAGATTGGCGGCCTGGTGAATGCTAAGATGACCCTGCCCACCGGCTACTTCGTCATCAAGAACTCGTGGAGCTGCGGCTTTGGCGACGGCGGCTACGCCTACCTGCCCGACAACTTCATGGATCAGGAAGTGTACGGCGTGTACAACCTACGCGCGAACGCCGTCGCGTCGGACATGGCCGGCTTCTAAACAGAACAGGAAGAGGGGGCCGCAGCCAGGTGTGCTGCGGCCCCCTTCCTTTGTCTTTACTCCACCGTCACGCTCTTGGCGAGGTTCCGGGGCTTGTCCACGTCCTTGCCCAGCGCAGTCGCTGTGAAGTACGCCAGCAGCTGCATGGCCACCGCGTTCACCACTGGGCTCACCATCTCATGCGCGCGCGGCACATAAATCACATCGTCACCGTGGCGAGCGTTTTCGGTATCGCCATCGCTGAGGAACAGGATCACCTTCCCGGCGCGGGCGCGCACCTCCTGCACGTTGCTGATGGTCTTTTCGAGCAGGCGGCTTTCGGTGGCAATCACGGCGACCGGGAGATGCTCGTCAATCAGGGCAATGGGGCCGTGCTTCATCTCGCCGGCCGCGTAGGCTTCGGCGTGGATGTAACTGATTTCCTTCAGTTTCAGGGCGCCCTCGTAGGCGGTGGGGCTGTTCACGCCGCGGCCCAGGAACAGGTAGTCACGGGCCAGGGCGTACTTCTCGGCGACTTCCTTGATGCGCGCCACACGTTCGGGGGCCAGGGCCTCTTCCACCAGACGGGGCAGTTCGCGGGCGGCGTGCAGCAGTTCGGCGCCCTGCTCGGCACTCAGCGTTCCGCGCGCCCGGCCCAGCCACAGCGCCAGCATCACGAACGCGCTGACCATGCTGGTATATGCCTTGGTGCTGGCCACGCCAATTTCGGGGCCCGCGTGGATGTACAGCGTGTCGTCCAGCTCGCGCGTCATGGAGCTGCCCTTGGCGTTGATGACGCCGAGGGTCTTGGCGCCAAACTTCTTGGCCTCGCGCAGGGCTTCTAAGGTGTCAATCGTCTCGCCGCTCTGGCTGACCACAATCGCCAGGGTATTCTCGCTGACCAATGGGTCGCGGTAGCGGTACTCGCTGGCCACGTCCACTTCTACCGGAATGCGCGCCAGCTGCTCGATCAGGTACTCACCCACCAGACCAGCGTAGAAAGCAGTGCCGCAGGCGATGATCGAAATGCGCTTGAACGAACCGGGGTCGAGGTTGATGTCCAGGTTCACCTCGCCGGTCTCGTCGTGCAGGCGGCCAATCAGGGTATTCGTTAGGGCCTGGGGCTGCTCGTAGATTTCCTTGAGCATGTAGGTGTCGTACCCGCCTTTCTCGGCGGCTTCGGCGTCCCATTCAATGTGTTCAATCTGGCGCTGCTGGAGGGTGCCGGCCAGGTCCGTGACCTTAAAGCCGTCGTCACTCAGGACCACCATGTCGCCGTCGTGCAGGAACACCATGTTGCGGGTGTAGGCCAGCAGGGCGGGCACGTCGGACGCCAGGAACATCTCGCCTTCACCTACGCCCATCACCAGCGGGCTGACTGTGCGGGCCGCCACGATCTCGCGGTGGTCCACATGGGTCACCACTATGCCGTAAGCGCCGCGCACCTGCGAGAGGGCCGCGCGCACCGCCTCTTCCAGATTGCCGCTGTACGCCTCTTCAATCAGGTGGGCCAGCACTTCGCTGTCGGTCTCGCTCTTGAACTCGTGGCCCCGGCCCATCAGGCCTTCTTTGAGGGTCAGGTAGTTCTCGATGATGCCGTTGTGAATGATGACAATCCGCCCGTCTTCGGTGGCGTGCGGGTGTGCGTTCGTGTCGTTCGGCAGGCCGTGGGTGGCCCAGCGAGTGTGCCCGATGCCCAGCGTGCCCGGCAGCGGCTGGCCTTCCAGCAGCGTGCTGAGGTTGGCGAGTTTGCCCGCCTTCTTCTTCACGTCAATCTGGCCGTCATGGCACACCGCGATGCCCGCGCTGTCGTAGCCGCGGTACTCCAGTTTAGCGAGGCCCGAAATCAGAACCTCTTGCGCCTGCCGGGGGCCGATATATCCAACGATTCCGCACATAGAGCTCCTTCGGAGCGCGCATGGCTTAGGTCAGATGGCTGAAGGCAAAGGGCCTGAGAAGGCCACCCGCCATAAGCCATTGACCATGTGCCAATCGCCTCCCTGGTGCCTGCTGAAGTTGTGCATCGTTCGCGGCTTTATCTCCGTGTCGCCACGGGGCTTATGGCCGCAGATTCACGCCCGTGTGGGCGCCGGGTAGGCCCTGAATGCTGGCCTGGAGGCATCCGCAGAACACTCGCTGACCTCCACCTCGTCTTCCCCGGAAGGGGACCTTGCGCTGCCCTGTTGGTGTGGACCGGACACCAAACGGTCCGCCCGGCAGCATAGCACCCAGGCCAGCACTCAGGTGAGTACGACACTCATGCGGGCGCCGCGCCGTGGGACCCCCAAGACACCCCCACGCCCCCTTCATCCGTCCCGGCCTCCCCTTGCTAGGATAGGAGCGCTTCCGGTGGGCTGTTCTGTACGCCCAGACGGGGCTCTGCACTCCCCACCAAGGTAACGATCATGCCCACGTATCTGTATAAAAATTTGACCACCGGCGAAATCTACGAGTTGCAGCAGAGCATGCGCGACGACGCCTACACCGTCCACCCCGAGACCGGCGCGCCGGTCAAGCGGGTGCTGGCGCGCCCCGGCATTGCCTTCAAGGGCAGCGGGTTTTATGTCACCGATTCGCGCCCCAAGACCGAGGGCAGCGGGGGCGGCGGCGAGTGAAACCTGCGCGCGCCTTCGGCCTGGGGCTGCTGCTGGCCGGCGCGCTGACCGGCGCGTATCTGGTGGGCGGGGTCACGGCGCAGCGCACGCTGGTCACGGCCGACGAAATCAATACAGTCGAGGTGGCGCAAAAGGCTCTGCAGGCCGTGGTGCGCGTGGACAACCGCCTACAGCGCGAGCGGCTTCAGCCCGGTGACTTGCCCACCGAGACAGGCACCGGCTTCTTCTACAAAAAAGACCTGATTGTCACCAATTACCATGTGGTGCAGTATCAGGAATCCATCACGGTGACGCTGTACAACGGGCGGCGCGTGACAGCCAAACTGGAGGGCATTGATCCGGGCATTGACATTGCCATTCTGCGCGTGACAGGCGTTACGGCCCCCGCCACCCTGAGCTTTGGCTCCAGCGCCCGCCTGATTCCGGGGCAGAAGCTGATGACCATCGGCACGCCGCTGCGCATCCCCAATTTTGTGGGCACGGGCGTCTTTAGCGTGGCCGCCAGCGCCCGCGACGTGCCGCGCAACGATGGCCTGGCCGAGGAAGTGGGCCAGTACCTCACCACCACCGCCAGCTTGCAGCAGGGCAACAGCGGCGGGCCGGTGCTGGACTCCCGTGGGCTGGTGGTGGGCGTGGCCGATGCCAACGCCGCCCCCAACGGCCTGGTGCCGGGCGTCATTGGGATTGCCCTGCCGGGCGACCTGGTGCGGCAGAGCCTGGATGACCTTGAGAAGGTGGGGGTGCCCCAGCGCGGCACGCTGGGCGCGGGCCTGGTGGACCTGGAGACCCTGGACCCGGCGCTGCGCCAGCTGGCGGGCCTGAGCAGTTCGGAGGGGGCATTGGTAGATCAGGTACCGGCCGGCAGCGCCGCCGCCCGTGCGGGCCTGCGCGGCAGCCTGCGCAACAACCGCGATCAGCTGCTGGCCCCCCTAGGCGACGTGATTGTGCAGGTCGACGGCCAGCGCGTGCGCGACTCGTTTGACGTGATTCGGCTGGTGGCCGCCAAGCGGCCGGGGCAAACAGTCACGCTGGATGTCTGGCGCAACAAGAAGCGGGTGGCGGTGAAGGTCACGCTGCTTAAACGTACGTTGCAGTAAGCGTGCTGTCGTCAGCTCAGACGGTCTCTAGGGCGCTGAATTTGACCGCCCACCAGCATGTCTAGCCCGAGAGGGTGTGAGGGCCAGCCTCTGCTCTCCTCCACTCGTAACCGGAAGGAGACTGTGAATGCTGTCTCGTTTGGCTCATTTTCTTCTAAGGCGGTGGTCAACCTGCATCTGGTCCAGTCAGAGCGAAACGCTACGCCGAGAAGGGCTGAAGTGACCGTGCCGAAGAGAAATCCAACCCGGTCTTGCGGTGTACCGTCACGATTTATTTTTTGGCCATTCACAGTATGGCCCCGGAGTTCCATGTGAGCCTGCTTCGCCGTCAGCATCTGCTCTCTGCCATCCAGCATGTTCCCATTGCGCTCTTGCTGGGACCCTCCGGATACGGCAAAACAGTCCTCATGGCTCAGGCAGCGGGCGAGTCGCAACAGTTGCCAGTACGACTGGATTTTCGTGAGGTGGAGCATGACCTGCGTTCCCTCATTGAGGATCTAGCTGCGTCCTTAGAAACTTTCGCCCCTGAAGCCGCTCAGGCCATTGAGCAGGCCAATGCAGACCGGCCTCTGCCGGCCAAACGTCTGGCGAGGCTTCTGGAGCACGTCCCACCTTTGCACTTTTTTCTAGATCATGCCGAGCGGTTAACCGAGGAGACCCAGGCCTGGCTGGTAACGCTGATCCGGCATCTCCCGGCGCAGCACCGCCTGATGCTTGCAGCGCGGCACATGTCATCCGCAGAAGTGGCGTCGCTGGTGGCAGCCCAGCGTATTCGCGTATTTGGCCCAGAACAACTGGCGTTCGGCGATGCGGAGGTCCTGGCTCTGGCCCAGACCCATCAATTCGAGAACCTGGCAGCGCTGGAAGCCCAGCACGGCTGGCCAATGGGGGTGGCCCTTACCGTAGCAGGCGCTTACGGCCATTCTGCGGGCGACCTCATTCGGGCTCTGCTCAGCAGCCTGCCACCGACGTTCCAGTTGGCCCTTCCACACCTGGCCCCTTACGACCACTGGACGCCTTATCTGCCAGCGGCCCTGAACCTGCCACTTCCTCCAGACTGGCTGGGCGTTCTCATCAATCAGCGTTTCCCGCTGCAGCAGCAGGGTGGAGGCGTTCAGCCACACGAGCAGGTGCTCACCGTGCTGGACGAACAGTTGCGCTTAAACCGCCTCCAGTGGCAAGACAGCTACCGGAGAGCCGCCGAGGAGGCGCGGGCGCTGGGGCGACCCCTCCAGGCACTGACGTTGCTGCTTCACGCCGAACACACCGACGAGGCGGTCACAATGGCCGAGCAGGTGTTGCCGCCTCTCTTCCGCCAGGGCCTGTTCGTGGCGGTTCGGGACTCTATCAAACGCCTTCCCCAGGCCAGTCTCGCAGCTTCAGCCACGTTGACCGAAATCTATGGTCTTTCCCTTGCAGAAACTGGGCAGATCCTGGCAGGAGCGCCTTACCTTCAACAACTGGGCCAAAACCCCACGACACGCCCAAGTGTGATTAGTTACCTGACGTACATCGCTTTGCTGCAAGCCCGGTTTCAGGAGGGGCAAGCCCTCATAGAAGAAGCCAAAGGGATGTGGCCTCAACTGAAAAACAATCAGAAAATTGCCATCTTGATTAGAGAGGGCGTGATTGCAAGGGAAGCGAATCTCGACAGAGAAAAGGCGCTGGAGAAACATTTGCAAGCACTCCACTTGGCCGAGGAAACCCATGAAGAAGCACTGATCGGCTCCGCGCTGATTGCTCTGAATGTAACGTACCTTCAATTGGCCCGATCTGATGAAGCCTTGGCAGCGGCCCTCCGTGCCTGCGCCATCGCTGAGCGCCGGGGAGAGTTTGGCCACCTCCCCACCCCCTTACTGAATGCCGCTGTGCTTCACGGCACCCGTGATGAACTTGACACGTCAGAAGCTCTGCTCAAACGGGCGCTGCACATCGCCGAGGAGCAGCAAACCCGTACACTGACCAATATTCACTTCATCATGAGCGGTATTCACATCAAAAGGGGGCGACTTGAAGACGCGGCCACTTCTCTGATGAAGGCGGTCACCTACGCCCAACATTCAGGCCGACCAGATATGGAGTTCCTGGCTCAGGCTGTGCTGGGCGAAGTGTTCTATGCCCAGCAACAAAACGCTGAGGGCCACCGTCAGGTGACGCTGACGGAGAGCCTGTTGGACCATTCTCCTCAATTGAGACAGAGTGGGACGATGCTCAATCTGCTGCGGTTTCAGCAGGGTCGGCGTGCCTTCGCTGAACATCACTACGAAGAGGCACTCTCTCTTTTTGACGACTTCCCTACCAATAACGGCGAGATGGCCGAATGGGCGGCCCGTACCCGTTTGTACACCGCCCAGATTCATTTTGAGCAGGGCCGCCTCACTGAAGAGGACGTGTCGGCCTTCATGAGTCTGCACCGACCTCTCCTTTCCCGGCTTTATCTCACCCCCGATCTGCCAGTGGTCCGCCCCGTGCTCCAAGAGGCCGTGCGCCGGGGCTGGTACGCCGACGAACTGGCCGATTATGCCTTTGGGCGCAGTGAAACCCGGCGGCGTGTCTTTGTTCGGACACTGGGCCGACTGGAGCTGACGGTTGACGGCGAACCACTGCCCCTCACAGGTGCCAGCCGAGCCCGAGCCCAAGAACTCCTGGCGCTGATGGCCCTGCTGCCGCCGGCCACATCAGCCGAGTTACAACGCACCCTGATTGGTGAGGAGCGTGGGGACCACCGCAACGCCCTTCAGACCCTGCGGACCAGCCTGGCTCAGGCCACTGGCATAGAACAGCCTGTGGTGCAGGACGAACAGCGGCGCTACACCTTCAGCGGGGAACTGGATGTCCGCACCGATCTGGACGAACTGCGCCGGGCCACGCGGCTGCGCAACCTGATGCTCATCCGGCGTATTCTGGGCGGCGGCACCGACTTTCTCCCAGGGCTGGACCGGCCCTGGGCCGCGGACCTGCGCGACACCGAGGTTCCAGAGGCGCTGCACGCCGCTTACCGCGTTCTGGGCACCGAGGCGCTGGAACGCGGCGCCCTGGCTGAGGCGACAACGCACTTTGAAGCCATGCAGCGCCTCTTTCCAGAAGCCGACACCCTGCGCACCCTGATCGAGTTGTACCGTGGCCTGGGCGACCCTGGCCGTCAGCAGGACTTCGAGCGCGACCTTGCGCGGCTCTGAAGGCCAGGGCCCGGTGACGCGCGGCTGACCTCCTTACTCCTTCTGATCTGAACCCCGTTAGAGCAGGTGACAAGAGGCGCTGGGCGGCGTCGATCAGGGTGGCCTGTGATGAAGAGGAGGCGTGCGGGCCTTGAGCCTCCATCTCCGGCGCTCGCGCCATCCAGACCCGCACCAGCGGCCCAAAAGCTTCCCCTTCCAGAAACCTCACCTGCCAGCCGTACACCCGGAGTGACCGGGCAGCCTGGGCCACTTCACGCACTTCCGCGTAACTCTGGAAAACCACCCACAGGACACCAGCCTGATCCCGGCAGACCGCCGGACGGTCCAGGCAGCGCCAGCCCTGCACAGGGCCCAACTGGGTGCGCGCCTGCCGCAGATGACGCCGCAAAGACTGGTGCTCAGGGGTCTGGGGGTCAGGAGCCGGCGTGAGCCCCAGGGTTGCCAACGCCGCGCGTTCAGCCAAATCAAGCTGATGGTCCAGAGTCAGCACAGGGGCCACCAGATTGGAACAGCAGCGCCAGACATGCCACCCAGAGTAGAACTGGCGGCGTCCTGGCCTCGTCATAAATGCGTCGCCGTTCCGCAGGGGTTCCACAACATTCCACAGGTCGGCGGCTACCTTTGGCGCATCCCGCCCAAGCCTCTCGCTCACCAGGAGCCTGTGCCATGACCCTCACCCTGCCCCCTTCTCAGTCCCCCCACCTGCAGCTGTACATTCAGGCGGCCACCACCGATCACTGGGCCGAGGCCACGGCGCTCCTGGCCCAGGCGTATCAGGCAGCGCCGCCACAGACGCTGTCCAGCGAGGACTGCCGCATCCTGCTCCCGCTGACCGACGCCCTGACCTATCTGGGCCAGCATCTGCCTTGCCTATCGCCGACCCTGGCGCTGCTGCACCGCCTCATCCAGCTCCGCCCAGCAGCCTAAAGAGAACAGCAGGCCTGGAGACCCGTGCGCAGCCTCTAGTCAAAATCCTATCAAAGTGATATCACTTTGATAGGACATCAATCTGGAGGTTGCCTATGAATGAACTGCAGCATGTGCCCACCCCTGCCCCGCAAGGTGGCGTGTCTCCGCGCAGCGGCGTGGCCAGCGTGGAGCGGCCTGCGTTTGGCCTGCCCGGCGTTCCGGTCTTTCTGGCCTGGCTGGTGGCGGTGGTGGGCAACTTCTGGCTGCTGCTCAATGACTTTCCGGGCGCCGCCGCCGCGCTGGCGGTGCTGCTGGTGTTCGTGGTCATCGGATTTTTCATCGTGCAGCCCAATCAGGCGACCAACCTCACTCTGTTCGGACGCTATGTGGGCACCGAACGGCGCAACGGCCTGTACTGGACCAATCCACTCACCGTGCGCCGGAGCGTCAGCCTGCGGATTCGTAACTTCAACAGCGAACGCCTGAAGGTGAACGACGCGGCGGGCAGTCCCATCGAGATTGCCGCCGTGATCGTGTGGCGCGTGGTGGACACGGCGCGGGCCGTGTTCGATGTTGAGGACTACGCACAGTTCGTCGCCATTCAGGCCGAGACCGCCCTGCGCCACCTGGCCAGCCAGTATCCCTACGACGAGTACGAGGACGGCCGCATGAGCCTGCGCGGCAACGCCGATGAAGTTGCCGAGGCGCTGGGTCAGGAGCTGGCCACCCGCCTGCGCCACGCCGGGGTAGAGGTGCTCGAAGCTCGGCTGTCCCACCTGGCCTATTCGCCCGAGATCGCCGGGGCCATGTTGCAGCGTCAGCAGGCCAGCGCCATCATTGCGGCGCGCGCGCAGATCGTGCAGGGGGCCGTGGGAATGGTCGAGATGGCCCTCAAGCAACTGTCCGACCAGGACATCGTGCAGCTGGACGAAGAGCGCAAGGCCCAAATGGTCAGCAACCTGCTGGTGGTCCTGACCAGCGAACGCGGCACGCAGCCGGTGGTGAACGCCGGCAGCCTGTACTGAGGCGCCGTGACCCGCAAGAATTTTCCCCTGCGCATCAGCCCTCAGCTGTACGCCGCGCTGGAACGCTGGGCTGCCGACGACCTGCGCAGCGTCAATGCCCAGATTGAGTACCTGCTGACCCATGCCGCCCGCGACGCAGGCCGCCTGAAGCCCACGCCAGAACCCCTACCAGAGCCCAGTCAAGACTAAAAAAAGCTGCCCCCCACACTGGTTGGGGGGCAGCCTCTTTCAGGCTAAGTGGCCGGGGCCGCTTAGTTCAGGATGCGTTTGAGGTGCAGGTAAATCTCGTACCAGTCTTGCTTGTCGCGCGGGCGCTTGCCACGCAGCTCAATGCGCGACAGTGTGCGCACCCAGTCCGGCGTGATTTGCGGCCCCAGGGTCGGGTCAGCCACCAGGTCGGCCAGACCTTTGGGCAGCGCGCCCTCGGTGGACGCCCCATAAAACTCGACACCTTCCAGAAGGTCGTGCACCGTGATGGTGTACGCGCCCGCGAGAGTCTGGAGGGTTTCCAGGCTGGGGTTGGTGCGGCCACGTTCCAGGTCACTCAGGTAAGGCACGCTGATGCCCGCCGTCTCGGCCACGTCTTTCAGCCGCAGCCCGCGTTCACTGCGGAGTTCGCGGAGTCTTTCATGCAGTTTCATTCTTCACCTCCTCGGCTGCGGCTTGGCCTCACACTGCCCTGCGGGTGCAGGAAGCGCGTGCCGCCTGGGGTCGTCCCCGCCCGGCAGGCAGGTTTGCCTGTGGGCAGAATGGGGCTACCTTGCTTGGAGTGTAACACCGCCCCGCACTACGGTCAATACAGAATGAGGGTTAACCCTTCTTGCCCTTCACGATTTGCCCTGCTAAGATGAGCCCTACAACAGGCCCTCCTCCACGCATTTCTGCTCTGCACCGCACTTTCCCTGACCCTGACCTCGCCGCCCACCGGGCGGGAAGGAGTGCCCCCCTATGCGCGCCCTGGACACTATTGCCGAAAGCATCCGCGTCGGCTACGCCCACCCCACCACGCTGCTGAATACCCTGATTGAGGTCGAGAACGAAGGGGGGCTGGGCGCGGTGCGGCGCATTGAGCGGCAGTTGCACCTTGGCGTGACCGCCCTGCGGGAGCGGCAGCACCCCAACACCGAACTGGCCCAGACCTGGCTCAATTCGGCCCGTGCCTACCTGATTACCCGCGCAGAGCGCCGGCAAGCGGTCTAAGACAAAGCAGAAAAGAGGCCCGGCTGTATATGCCGGGCCTCTTGCTTTGCCGTGCTTGCCGCCTTTTACTTCAGGCCGTAAATGTCCTCGTATTTGCGGTGCAAGTAGGCGACGTAGGGGTCAGCCGTCAGAGGATGGCCGGTGGCCTGCATGGTCAGTTCATCGGGGGTCAGGCTGCGGCCATGTTGATGCACCTGGTCGGCCAGCCACTCACGCAGGGGGCCGTAGTCGGCGCGGTCGGTCGCGGCGGCAATCTCCGGTGAACGCCGTGCTGCTTCCAGCAGCTGCACACTCAGCAGATTGCCCAGCGTATAGGTAGGGAAGTAGCCAATCAGGCCGGCTGACCAGTGAATGTCCTGGAGAACACCACGGGCGTCATCCGGCGGGGTCAGGCCCAGATACTCCTGCATCTTGGCGTTCCAGGCGTCCGGCAGCTCGGCCACCTTGAGGCTGCCTTCCAGGAGGGCCAGTTCAAGCTCAAAACGCAGCATGACGTGAAAGTTGTAGGTCACCTCGTCGGCCTCTACCCGGATCAGGCTGGGGTTGACACGGTTGACCGCACGGTACAGGGTCTCGGCGTCCAGACCCGCTGTGACCTCGGGGGCGGCCGCCTGCAACTGGGGGAAGTACCGCTCCCAGAAGGGTCGGCTGCGGCCCAGCAGGTTCTCAAACATCCGCGACTGGCTCTCGTGAACACCCAGGCTGGTGCCACTGGACACCGGCGTACGGGCCCAGCGCTCGGCCACCCCGCGCTCATACATGGCGTGGCCAGTCTCGTGCCAGGTGCCAAAGCAGCAGGCGGGCCAGTAGTCTTCCACGCGTGTCGTAATGCGGATATCGCTGCGGCTGAATGAGGACTGAAACGGGTGGGCGCTCTCATCCTGACGGGCAAACTGGTCCCGGAGCCCAAAGGCCTCGCCCGCCACCTGCCAGGCGAAGGTTTTCTGCGCGCCGTGTGCGAAAGGCCGGGTCAGCACGCTGTAATCGGCCGCGTCCCCCGCCGCCCGAATGCGGGTGAGCAGCGGCAGCGTGCGGTCACGCAGGTCGGCAAAGACGGCCTTAACGTGCGACGCGCGCATGCCCGGCTCGTAGTCGTCCAGCAGGGCGTCGTAGGGGTGCTCGTCGTAGCCGCTCAGGTCGGCCTGCCGGCGGGCCAGGGTCATCAGGCGGTCCAGATACGGCGCAAAGGCCGCGAAGTCGCTGTTGGCGCGGGCCTCCAGCCAGGCGTGATGGGCCTCGTTCTGAACCCGGGTGCGTTCCTCGACAAAGGCAGTCGGCAGTTTGGTCGCCTTGTCATAGTCCCGGCGGGCCACGCGCACCACAGCGGCCTGCGTATCGTCCTCTGGCTGGGCCGCAGCCAGCAGCTGTCCCGTCTGGTCATCCGCGAGCAGTTCGTGCGCCAGGCCGCTCAGGGTGGTCAGTTGCAGGCCGCGCCCGGCCGCCGCTTCGGGGGGCATAAAAGTCTCCTGCTCCCAGGACAGCAGGCTGGCGGCGGCCTCCAGATCATTAATCTGCCCCAGACGGCGCATCAGGTCGGTCATGGTCATGCGCCCAGCCTACCGCCGCCCAGCACCGCTCCGCCAGACCGCTTAGAGCCGTGCTTGAGGGTCCGGCATCAGGAGCTCTGACGCCCTTCATCTCCTCGCAGCAACAAGTCCGAGATGTACTAGGACGAACGGCGACAAACGACTGTGCAAAGGGGCTCCTCCGAGTTCAACACTTCTCCATCATCAAGTTACCCCTTGTCAGAGAACCCCTCTCGCCCAGCACTCGCCCTGATCTGACCTACTGCCAGCGCTCGTGGCCTTCGCTCGCCTCGTTCAGCAGCAACGGCCGAACCTCGCCCAGCAGATAGAGGCTGCCGCAGACGAGCGCCAGGTCGGCGGTCAGGCCGCGCAGCGCCTCCAGCGCCTCGGCCGGTGACTGGGTCACGGTCACCGGTACACCGGGGAACAGACGCCGCAACCTCTCCGGGTCGGCGGCGCGGGGACTTAAGGCCGCGCGCGTCAGGATGACCTGAGACGCGAGTGGCCGCAGCGCCTCGGCCACGCCGGTCAGGTCCTTGTCCTCGGCAGCACCGAACACCAGTGGCAGCGGCCCCACCCCCAGCGTTCCCAGTGCCTGCACCAGCGCCTGCGCGCCGTCTGGGTTATGGGCGCCGTCCAGCATGACCCGTCCCCCCGCCCAGGGCAGCACCTCCATGCGCCCCGGCCAGCGGGTCTGGGCGGCGCCGCGCTGGATGGCCTCTGCCGGGAGCCCCAGCCTCTGCGCCGCCAGCGCGGCCAGGGCAGCGTTGCGCGCGCCGTGTTCACCCAGCAGCGGCGTGTGCAGGGCGAGCCCGCCCGCCGGACTGTCCAGCTCAAGAGCCGCACCGGCCCAGCCACGCAACTCGGTCTGAAGACGAGCCTCCTGGCCCAGCGCCCACAGGTCGGCGCCCTGGGCACGCAGCAGGGGCAAGAGGTCGGAGGCCACCCCCGTGACTGCGGGCTGCCCCGCCCGCAGAATGCCGGCCTTCTCGGTGGCGATGGCCGTCAGGGACCCGCCCAGCACAGCAGTATGGTCCAGCGCCACATTGGTAATCACACTCAGGACCGGCGAGAGGGCATTGGTGGCGTCCAGTCGCCCGCCCAGGCCCACTTCCATAACCGCCATCTCGACACCGGCCTCGGCAAACAGCAAAACGCCCAGGGCCGTGACGATCTCGAAAAACGAGGCCTCTTCGGCCTCCGCGGCGGGGCGCACGCGGGCCAACGCCGCCGCAACCGTCGGCTCAGACAGCTCCTGACCGTCAACGACAAACCGCTCGGTGAAACGCGTGAGGTGGGGGCTGGTGAACAGTCCTGTGCACTGCCCGCTAGCACTCAACATGGCGGCCAGGGTCGCGGCGGTCGACCCTTTGCCATTGGTTCCTCCCACCAGCACAGTCTGAAGCTGCCTCTGCGGTGACCCCAGGCGTCCCAGGAGTGCTTGGACCCGGCCCAGACCCGGAGTCATGCCAAAGCGTTGTCGTGAAAACAGCCACTCCACGTCTGCCAGCCCACCGGCGCCCAATGTCATCTCCCCAGCATAGAAGAAGGGCCAGGCTGCTGTACCTGGCCCTTCCCATCTCTCTTCAATTCTGAGGGGTGAAGTACGTTTCGAGGGCCGGCACCAGCTGCTTTTTACGGCTGATCCGCGCCCCCAGGTCGGCCACCTGCCCGGACACAGCTGCCCCGAAGACCTCGCGCAGCACCTTGTCCTCAGTGGCACTCAGGACCAGCGTGCGGTTGGTTTCGTTCAGGATGTCCACAACGCTCAGCAACACGCCATTTAGGCGGTCCTCGGCCTTCACGGCGTCCATCGCTGCCAGCAGCTCGGCCTGCCGCCCAAACACGTATCCAGGATTGGTGGTTTCAATGACGCCCAGACCCCACTGCTGCGGCGCCGTGAGCTCTCCGAAGGGAAAGACCTTGTAGTCCATGCGCAGCAGGGTCTCGGCTGGGGTATCGCCCAAGTCGCTTTTGGCGGCGAACATGGCCAGGGCGTAGGCTGTCACGTCCTCAATGCCGGCCACAGGCGCCAGGAACGCCACCGCTTCCTGGTCATCGGCGGTCGTGGTTGGGCTGCGGAAGTGCAGGGTGTCACTCAAGATGGCGCTGAGCATCAGCCGCGCCTCTAGAGGCTCCACAGCCAGTCCGGCTTCCCGAAACAACTTCAGGAGGATGGTCCCAGTCGATCCGACCGGCTCAAACCGCAGGTACGGCGGCTGCGCAGTGCTCAGGTCACCCAGCTTGTGGTGGTCCACCACGCGCGTCACGGTCAGCTCTGACAGGTTTGGCAGCGACTGGGTGCTCTCGTTGTGGTCTACCAGTGCCACCGCCGTGCCTGCGGGCAGGGTCTCCAACAGAGGTGGCGCTTGCACGCCCGCTTCCCGCAGCACAAACGCCGTTTCGAAATTCAGATCACCCAGACGGTACGCCTGGGCTTCCACATCTTGACGTGTGAGCAATCGCGCATACACCAGAGCGGCAGTAATGGCGTCGGTATCAGGGTTAAGGTGACCGAAGACAGCAAGCATATGAGAAGTGTACTGGCTTTGGGAAACAGCGCAGCGCAGATGACATAACGCGGAAAACCCCCGCACACGGCGGGGGCATTCTGGAAAGGAAGTTTAGAAGTTGACCTTGTAGCTGATCTTGAAGACCTGGCCACGGCCGTCGGCGATAGCCGCGCCGGCGCCAGTGGGGGTCACGAGCTGGCCAGCGCTGTTGCGCAGACGCAGGTTGCCCACGCCGTAGCCGAAGGACAGGTCGTAGTAGTTACCTTCCACGTACAGCAGGTCCTGGCTGACGGTCTCATTGTTGTTGTACTGGTCGGTGAAGCGGCCAGCCACAGCGGTGCCAGCATCAATCAGACCGGTGAAGGGGATGTAACCACGGTTCTTGGCCTGGTAGCCGGCGTAGTACACGGCCAGCTTGGTGTTGGGCAGCAGGAAGTCATTGAACTTCACGCCGGCCAGGTAGCGCAGACCCATGGACTGGAAATCAGCGCGGGGACCGATTTGAGCGGGGGGCGTAGTGGTCGAGTTAGGGTCGTTGTAAGGGGTAAAGGTGCCGTAGTCGTAGGTGCGGCTGTAGTAACCAATCTGCCCTTCGAAGCTGGGGCGGAAGATGGTGTTGAGTGGATCAGTCACAATCTTCAGACCTGCGGCAATAGCTGTGCTGTTGGCCACTTGACTGGCAGGAACCCTGGGGTCATTGCGCTCGGCATCGCTGTAGGTATCGTTGCTGAAACCAGCCTTGAGATCCACTTGGGCAACGCCAAGCTTGGCACTGTACAGCGCGTCGCCGTAGAAGAAGCTGTTGCTGTAGGAGCTGCCGAAGTTGCGGTAACGCGAGGCGTAGCCTAGGCGCACGTCCAGGTTCTTCACCAAGGCGGCAGCGTCCTTACCGCTATGAGCCAGTTCCACGCCGTACTCGCTATAGCACACAGGGTCCGTGAAGCTGTTCTGCGAGAAGGTCAGCGCGCGGCCTACACCGTCCACGTCGGTGCTGCGGATGCCGGGGTGCTGGTCACCACAGCCGTCCTGATCTGTCAGCTCGTTGCTGGTCAGGGTGTAGTAGCTGTTGTACAGGCTGTTGCGGAACAGACCGCCGTCGCTCTGGCTCTTGGCGTTGCCCAGACGCAGGTCGCGGTAGTAGGCGCCCAAGGTGATCCCCAGGCCGGGGGTCAGGTCAGCGCGGACATTGTAGCGGACACCAGCACCCTCAACCGTGTTGACGCGGTCATAGGCAGCGCCGCTCTTCAGGTACTCATAGTAGCCACCACGCACGGTCACGAGGTTCAGCAGGTTGACCTTGGCCGTAATACCGCGATCCACAATTGCAGTCAATTCAGTCGCCGTGTTGAGCGGGCTCTTGCCGTAGGCCACCTGGTTATCCCAGTACCCACCCAAGGCGACAGGCCCAAGGGTCGTACCAATCTTGACACCGAAGCCAGTTTGGTTAGCCGCGTAAGGCGCCGTGCTGTACGTGTCGGTAGGGTTGGCTTCCATGATACCAGCTGTCGCGTTGTAGCCCGCGCTGATAGTACGGAAGTTCAGGTTATAGACCTTGGCAATGGTGCCAATGTTGCCTGAGGTCTTCACGTAGAAAGCATTCTCAACGGTAGTGGCCGTAGCAGCCGTGGGTGTGCCCCCCGCCGTAGCGTTAGGCGTGAACGTCGTAGCATTGACGCGGCTCGTGGCGTACTCGCTGTCCAGCTGCCAGCCGCCTACGGTACCGTGCAGATCAGCACCGAAGGTCGTCACATCGTTTGCGAACGTGCTTGCCGTACCAGCAACACCCTCGTTGGCAGTAGTTGCAGGGTTGTCTGCTACGCCAGTGGCGGCGGTACGGGCAGCGGCTGCCGCCGTCCCATTGCCGAAGATGTCGCGGCCTTCCTGCAGATAGTGGATGCCAGCCTTCAGAGTGCCTACGGGAGTGATAGTCGCCCGCACGCCACGGTAGTACAGTCCGTCACTGTTAACGCCGCCGCGGCTGCCATACACCGTCTGAATGGTGGGCTTGAACGCACCAATCACAGGCAGAGTGCTGCCGTCCACGTTTACCAGGAAACCGTCGCCGCGCCCAGCGTAGTCGTTGTCGCCGATGTAGTCAGCGAACTTGAACTTCAGGCTCTTGCCAAAAGTCACGGTGATAGGTGCGTTACCCACGGTGAAGTTGGCAGTGGCGTTGCGGAAGTAGAAGAACAGAGGACGGTAGGTAATGCCCGTGTCGCCATCAGTTACATCAGGGTAGTTGGAGTAGCCTGCGTCATCTGCGGCAGTGCTGGGCAAACCAGCGGTGATGCCGAAAGTCACGTCAACCGTGTTGACATTCAGACCACCAGGGCCGGGGACAAATGCGCCACGGACATCGCTACGGCTGGTGTTGACGGCGCCGCCAGGCGTGTTGAAGGTGATACCAAAGGAGATGGTGGTCTGGCCTTCGTTGTAGACAGCGTTGCCGTCGGTACCCGCATTGCCGGTGCTGCTGAAGCCGTAGAAGTTGGCCTGGTTGTTGATAACCAGCTTGTCGCCGCCGGTCAGGTCAGCCCAGTCCACCGCTGTGTCGTTGGTGTTGGTGTTGTCGTCGGTCCCAGTGCTGAACACGGTGCCGGGGATCAGGCGGTCCAGGTCCATGTTGCGGCTGGCGCGGGCCACGTAGTAGGTGGCAGCCAGGGTGGGCTTGATGGTGAAGGCGTAACGCTCCAGTTGAGCCACGCGGTTGTCCAGGTTCGTGACCTTGGTCTCCACGACGCCCACGCGACCAGCCAGGTTATCGAAGTCGGCGCGGGCCACGAGGTCAGCCTGAGCGGCTTCCACGGCGCTGACGCGGTCCTGCAGGTTCAGGATGTCCTGATTCAGCAGCACGGTCAGGTCGTTTAGGGCAGCAATCGAGCTGGCGTTGTCGTCCACGTCGGCGCGCAGGGTGTCGTACTCATCGGCGCGGGCAGTCAGCTCTTCAATCTGGGCGGCGATGCCAGCCAGAGCTTCGGGGTCGCCACTCGCAGCGGCAATCATCTCGACGCGCTCTTCGAGGCGGGCGAAGTCGTCACGGCTGACGGCATTCTCTTCCAGATCGCTGACGCGCACGCCCAGGGCGGCCAGGTCAGCGGCGAGTTCCTGAATCGCGTTCTGCAGCGCGGTCAGGGTCTCGGGGTCGAGGTCGCTAGGAGCGACGTCGCCAGTGCGCATCTGGTCCAGCAGGCGCGCGATGATGACGGCCGCTTCGTAGCGGGTCAGGTTCTGCGTGCCGCGGAAGGTGCCATCGGGGTAGCCCAGGATGATGCCGGTGCTAACCAGACGGTCAATGGCGTCCTTGGCCCAGTGACCGGCAGGAACGTCGGTCAGTGCGGGCACCTGGGGCGCGCTCGCAGGCGCAGTGGTCTGCGCAGCGGCAACGCCAAAGGACAGCGCAGCGGTGAGAACGAGCAGGCTTTTCTTCATATGAACCCCCAAAAGGTCGTCGCGCATTGGCAGCACGTGGCTGACGGCTCTGAAAACGACGGTGGGGCGAGTTGCCGGGTTTCCTCTCCCAATAGACAATCGCCGCGCTCCGCACTTCCTCCGCGCAACCTGACATTCTTCGCCTGTCGGTTCAGAAAAGTCAGATCAGGCGGATGATACAAGCATGAAAGAGAGGTGGTCAACCCTGAGAGACCCATAAAAGCGTTATTTTAGGCCATTTGGCCTTTTTCTGACGAAGTGATGAAGGGTAACTGACGCCTTCCTGGCTCTTAGAGCACTGCTGAACTTCAGGCATCGTGAGCGTCGAGACTCAAAGCCCTCTGAAACCAAGCGGGAATTTGCCCCTTGAAGTAGCGTTCGGCCCAGCCTGTTGCCCAGCTGTGAAACTCTCCGGCTTCAATCGCGGCTCTTGCCCGCTCGACCAGGCGGTGCAAGTAGCGCAGGTTATGCAAAGACAGCATTCTTGGCCCCAGCATCTCCTCGGCGCGCACCAGATGGGCCAGATACGCGCGGGTGTACTGCCGGCACGCATAGCAGTCGCACTCACTGTCAAGAGGCACCAATTGCTGCCGGGGGGCGCTGGCATTCAGATTCAGTCGCCCGTCGTCCGTCAGCGCGTAGCCAAAGCGGCCCGTCCGGGTGGGGTACACACAATCAAACATGTCTACACCAAGTGCAATGCCGGCCACCAGATCCTCAGGGTGTCCCACACCCATCAGATAACGGGGCTTGTGGGCTGGCAGCCGGTCTGCTGTAAAAGCCACCGCTGGATACATCTCTTCTTTCGGCTCGCCCACGGCCAGGCCACCCAGGGCGAACCCAGGCGTGTCGTGGGGAAGCGTCAGCTCTAAACTCTGCTCACGCAAGTCCTGATGGACGCCTCCCTGAACGATGGCAAACAGGGCCTGATCAGGCCTAGTCTTGGCCTGCAAGCAGCGTGCCAGCCAGCGCTCAGTGCGCTCTAAGCTGCGCTGAATGTAGTCGCGTTCCGCCGGATAGGGCGGGCACTCATCAAAGGCCATGATGATGTCAGCGCCCAGAGCTTCCTGAACGGCCACACTCCGCTCAGGAGTCAGCTGAACGGCACTGCCGTCAATATGGCTTTTAAAGGTAACCCCTTCTTCGGTGATTTTGCGCATGTGGCCCAGGCTCATGACCTGAAAACCGCCGGAATCAGTGAGGAAGGGCCCAGGATAGGCCGTGAAGCCGGGGAGGCCCCCATGTGCCTGGACCAGGGCCTCGCCAGGCCTGAGCATCAGGTGGTAGGTATTTCCCAGAATCATCTGCGACCCAATGTCGAGCAGTTCCTGCGGGCTGATGCCTTTCACCGTGCCCTGGGTTCCAACAGGCATGAACATCGGCGTGGTCACGGCGCCGCGCGGCGTATGGAAATGCGCCACCCGCGCCCGACCGTCGCGCGCCTGAATCTGAAACTCAAACATGCTCGGCATTGTGCCTGATTTGCTCAAGACAGGCGCCCCGCTACCGTCTCGATGTCTGAGATAGCCCAGTATCGTACGCAGGTCCCTGGCTACAAGCAGGATACACGGAGGCGGACGAGGCCGTGTTAACCACCAGCACGCGGGCAGCTCCGTGGTATGTGATTCCAGCGGACCGGAAATGGTTTCGGAACCTGCTGATCA